>CANGRN010000060.1 GCA_947455695.1 Alphaproteobacteria bacterium | reverse complement strand
GTCGCGGATCGCTTCGGAGATCGGGCAGAAGATCACCCCCGCCTCGTTCAGCTTGTCTTTGAAAGTGGTGGCGACCGAAACGCTGTCGAACACCGCATCCACCGCTACGCCGGCCAACGCCATCTGCTCCTGCAGCGGGATGCCCAGCTTCGTGTAGGTTTCCAGCAGCTTGGGATCGACTTCATCCAGGCTCTGCTTCAGCGGGTTGTTCTTGGGCGCCGCATAGTAATAGGAGTTCTGGTAATCGATTTTCGGATAATGCACCCGGGCCCAGTTGGGCTCATTCATCGCGCCCCAGCGCTTGAATGCGGAGAGGCGCCATTCCAGCATCCATTCCGGCTCGCCCTTCTTGGCGGAGATGTAGCGCACCGTGTCTTCCGACAAGCCCTTCGGCGCCATCTCCATCTCGATGTCGGTGACAAAGCCGTATTTGTACTTGTCGCCGATCTCGGCGACTTGGGCTTTGGTTTCGGCGGCGATGCTCATGCTGCTTGCTCGATTGTTTTTTGGGCGCGAACGCGTTCGCGCAACTTGACCAGCGAGGCGACCGCCGCATTGACGTCTTCCATGGTGGAGGACCAGCCGAAGCTGGCGCGCAGGGCGCAACCCGCCAGCTTTTCGTCCACGCCCATCGCCGCCAGCACCGGGCTGACCAGCACCTTGCCGCTGGAACAGGTCGAGCCGCCGCTCATCATCACCCCGTCCAGGTCCATGGCCATCAGCGCCGTCGGCGCGGTCAGGCCGGGAATGGCAAAGCCGGTGGTGCTGCAAAGCCGCGGCGCGTGCCTGCCGAAGATCACCGCTTCGGGGGCCGCCGCCATCAGGGCAGCTTCGAAATGGTCATGCAGATGGGCAATACGCGCACGTTCGCCCTCACCATCGGCCACGGCATGGGCCGCGGCACCAAAACCGGCATCACCGGAAATATTCTCGGACCCCGCGCGCAGTCCGCGCTGATGCGCGCCGCCCACGATCTGGGCCACCAGGGGCGCACCATCGGCCACCACCAACGCACCGGCGCCCAGCGGGCCGCCCAGCTTGTGCGCCGACAGCACCATGTAATCGCACAGCGCAAAATCCAGCTTCATCTTGCCGGCCGCCGGCACCGCATCCACCAGCAGCAAGCCGCCGGCGTCGCGCACCAGCGCGGAGATTTCGGCGATGGGCTGGATGGTGCCGATCTCGTTGTTGGCGGCCATCACCGCGACCAGGGCGCGGCCCTTGCCTTCGCGCAGCGCCACGCGCAGCGCTTCCAGGTCCAGCACGCCATCGGCCGTCACCGGCAGGATTTCCAGCCTCACCCAGGGAAAGCGTTCCGCCAGCTTGCGCGCGGTGGCGGTCACCGCCTTGTGCTCGATGGCCGAGATGAACAGGCGGGTGATGCGGCCCTTGCGCGAATCTTCGCCGTCCAGCGACGCTTCCACGGCGCCGAAGATGGCCAGATGAATGGATTCGGTGGCGCCGCTGGTGAAGACCACCTGCTCGGCGCGGGCGCCGGCCAGGGCAGCGACCTTCTCGCGGGCATCCTCGACCACGGCGCGCGCGGCGCGGCCCGCCGCATGCGGGGACGACGGGTTGCCGCCGATGCCAAGGGCATGGGTCATGGCCGAGAGGCACTCGGGGCGCAAAGGCGAAGTCGCGTTGTGATCCAGATAATGCATGTGCTGTTACTCGGCGGCGGCGATTTCGCCCGCCATCTCGGCGCTCAATTCGTTGCCCAGGTCGTTGCAGGGCTTGGCGCGGCCCAGCACCCGGCGTTCCACCACATCGGCCAGCGACACCGAGGACAGGAAGACGTGGATCTGCTGGCCCAGCTCTTCCCACAAATCATGGGTGACGCAGCGCGCGCCGGTCTTGGTGCAGCCTTTGGTGCTGCCGGTCTTGCAGCGGGTAGCGGCGATGGGCTCGTCCACCGCCAGGATGATGTCGGCGATGCGCAGCTCGCCCGACGGCCGCGACAGGCGATAGCCGCCGCCCGGCCCGCGCACCGAGGTGACCAGACCGCCGCGCCGCAGCTTGGCGAACAGCTGTTCCAGATAGGAGAGGGAAATGTCCTGGCGGGCCGCGATATCGGCCAGCGCCACAGGCTTGGGGTCGCCCGGAATCTGGGCGTCGGTGGCGTTTCCGGCGAGGTCCGCCATCGCCATCACCGCATAACGTCCCTTGGTGCTCAGCCGCATGTCAGCTTTCCTTCCATAAAGAGGCGTTTTTCCTTGCTTTTTGACCCCCCTCCCGGTGTAGAGAGAGCGCCAAGCCACCAGGGGTGCCTGAGGGTTCGGGATATAGAGTTCCCGAGTAGAATGGTCAAGTATTCACGGTTCTTTGGTTGGTCATTCTGTAAGCGATTGAAAAATATAAGGTTTTAAGAGGCTTCCGGCCCCCGAAAAACCTAGCTTTTCGCTTGCAGATGCGCGGTGGGAAAAAGGTCTTCATGCCCGATATCATTCTGCCCGGCTCGGCGGGGCGCATCGAAGCGCGTTATCAGCGGCAAAAGAACCCCGGCGCGCCCATGGCGCTGGTGCTGCACCCCCATCCCCAGTTCGGCGGCACGATGAACAATCCGCTGGTCTATGACCTCTTCCACATGTTCCACGGCCTGGGCTGCACCACCGTGCGCTTCAATTTCCGCGGCGTGGGCCGCAGCCAGGGCAGCTTCGACAATGGCGCGGGCGAATTGTCCGACGCCGCCGCCGTGCTGGACTGGATGAACACGCTGTACCCCAACCCGTCCAACGTGTGGGTGTGCGGCATCAGCTTCGGCGCCTGGATCGGCATGCAGCTTCTGATGCGCCGCCCGGAAATCACCGGCTTTGTCTCCATCGCCCCGCCGGCCAGCATGTACGACTTCGCCTTCCTGGCGCCCTGCCCGGCGTCAGGCCTGATCGTGCACGGCACCAAGGACAATGTGGTGCCCGAGCCGGATGTGCAGAAGCTGGTGGACCGGTTGACCGCCCAGAAGGGCATCAAGATCACCTACAACAAGATCGACGGCGCCAATCACTTCTTCGACAAGCACGAAGCGGACGTGGTGGAGACGGTGAAGGACTATGTCTCCAACATGATGAGCAAGCCGCGCGAGGGCCGGTAACATCCGGCGCGCAGCGATGATGAACAAATCGCTGCCGTTTGTTCTCCTGCTTGTTTTCACCACCGCGGCACGCGCCGACGACGACCAGATCTGCTTTTCCGGCTCCCTGAAAAGCCTCGAAGCGTCGGTCAAGGCCTGCACGGCCATCTTGCAGCGCCCCCTGTTGATCCCGGATTTGAAAGTTCGCGCGCTGCGGGCGCGCGGTTTTTACCGCCAGCACCAGCACCGTTTTGAGGACGCACTGTCCGATTACAATGCCGCGATTGCTACCGATCCACTCAACAGGGCCGTGCGCAACGCCCGGGTTGACGTCTATGTGACGCTGGGGAAATTCCGCGAAGCGCTGAAAGAAAATGATGTCGCGATGCGGATGTTCCCGGATCAGCCGGTAATCTTGAACAACAGATGCTGGATACACGCTGCGCTGTGGGAATTGAACGCGGCCCTGGCGGATTGCAACCGGAGCCTGACGCTCGCGCCTCGCATGGTGGAAACGCTGGATAGCAGGGGCTTTGTCCATCTGCGCCTTCGCAATTACAAGCAGGCCCTTGCCGATTACAACGCAGCGCTGGCGCTGGACCCCAAACATGCGACATCGCTGTATGTGCGCGGCGTGATCAAGCGCAAGCTGGGTGACATCCTAGGCGGAAATGCCGACATGGCGGCGGCCGGAAAGATCAATCCCGAAGTGGCCGAGATGTACGCGCCTTACGGCCTGACCCAGGGCAACTAGCCGGCTTTCCAGTATCGCCCGCCGGTCATGGGAGCTTCCACCCCCGTGGTGGTTGGCAGCGACAGCGGCAAACCCAGCTTCGAACGGATCGCCAGGTAGGCGAAACCTTCCGCTTCCATCGCATCGCCGTCCCAGGCCACATCTTCTGTCTTCAGGACAGGCGCACCCACACGCGCTTTCAGCTGCTCCATCAGGAACGCGTTATGCCGCCCGCCGCCGGTAACGATCCATGTCGCGGCGACCCTGGGAAAATGATCGCGCGCCCTGGCGATGGCGGCGGCGGTGAAGGCAGCCAGGGTGGCCGCGCCATCGGCAGGTGACAAGCCCTCTACCACGCTCATGCCGAAATCCATCCGGTCCAGCGATTTTGGCGGCAACCGCGTGAAGAAGGGATTGTCCAGCATCCTCGCCAGCACCGCCTCATGAACCGTGCCGCTGCGCGCGGACGCGCCATCAATATCCACCGGCTTGCCGGTATGCCGCTGCATCCAGTCGTCGATCGGCGCATTGCCGGGGCCGGTATCGAAAGCGATCACGGTATCGTCGTCCATGTAGGTGACCTGCGCCACGCCGCCGATATTGGTCAGCACCAGCGGCAAGGATTGCGCCGACTTGCGCGCCAGCGCCGCATGATACAGCGGCATCAGGGGCGCGCCCTGCCCGCCCGCCGCCACATCGGCGCTGCGGAAATCGTTCACCACATCGATGCCGGTCAGCCTGGCCAGCAGTGCCCCATCACCGATCTGCCAGGTCCAGCCTTGCTGCGGCCGGTGCAGGATGGTCTGGCCATGAAAACCAATCAGGTCGATGTCGCCCGCTTTCAGCTTTGCCTTTTCCAGCAAGGCCGCCACGGCCCGGGCATGAACATCGGTCAGCACCCGCTCGGCTTCCAGAATGGACGACGGGACGGCGGCGCCCTTTTGCATCCGCAAGGCCGTTTCCAGCGCGCCGCGCAGCTGGGCGCGGGTCGCTTCGTCATAGGGCAAGGTCAGGCTGGGCCCGGGACGCACGACATCTTCGCCGTCCGTCTCCAGCAGGGCCGCATCCACGCCATCCAGCGAGGTGCCGCTCATAAGACCTATGACTTTCGATATCTCCGCCATTTGTGCTATGCCGCCTGCCTCACCAGTCAGAGTCTATAGCATGCCCGCCGCGCCCCAATTCCAGTCCGAATTCCTCAAGACCTTCGCCGCGCGCGGGGCCTATTACGACTGCTCGGCGCCTGCGGACCTGGACGCCCTGTTCGCCAGGGAACGGGTCACCGCCTATATCGGCTTCGACTGCACCGCCGACAGCCTGCATGTCGGCAGCCTGGTGCAGCTGATGACCCTGCGCCGCCTGCAACAGGCCGGTCACCGCCCCATTCTTTTGATGGGCGGCGGCACCACCAAGGCGGGCGATCCGTCCGGCAAGGACGAGACGCGGCTCATCCTGACGCCGGAACAGATCGAGGCCAACAAGCAAAGCATCCTGGGCGGCATCCGCCACCTGCTGAAATTCGGCGACGGCCCGTCCGACGCCATCCTGGTGGACAATGCCGAGTGGCTGGACAAGCTGGATTACATTCCCTTCCTGCGCGATGTCGGCCGGCACTTCTCGGTCAATCGCATGCTGACCATGGAAAGCGTCAAGCTGCGGCTGGACCGAGACCAGCCTTTGTCGTTCCTGGAATTCAACTATTCCATCATGCAGGCCTATGATTTCGTCGAGCTCTACAAGCGTTATGGCTGCAAGCTGCAATCCTCCGGCTCGGACCAGTGGGGCAATGTCGTGTCCGGCATCGACCTGGGCCGGCGCATGGAAAGCGTCCAGCTGTTCGGCCTGACCACGCCGCTGATCACCACCGCCTCGGGCGCCAAGATGGGCAAGACCGCTGCCGGTGCGGTGTGGCTGAATGCGGGTCGCGTGTCGCCGTATGACTATTGGCAGTTCTGGCGCAACACCGAAGACGGCGACGTCGGCCGCTTCCTGCGCCTGTTCACCGAATTGCCGGAAGCCGAGATCGCGCGGCTGGAAAGCCTGCAGGGCGCAGAACTGAACGATGCCAAGAAGGTGCTGGCCACGGAAGCGACCGCGATCCTGCATGGCCGCGACGCCGCGGACAAAGCCTCCGACACCGCGCGCCGCGCCTTCGAGGAAGGCGCTTCCGCCGAAGGCCTGCCCACCATCACCGCGAGCCTGCCGGACGGCATTCTCAATCTCGCTGTCGCGGCCGGCCTGGCGGCATCAAATTCCGAAGCCCGCAAATTGATTGCCAACAACGGCCTGAAGCTGAACGACACGGCGATCAGCGATCCCAGGCTGACGGTGGACGCCAGCGCGCTCAACAGCGATGGCGTACTCAAGCTCTCGAGCGGCAAGAAAAAGCACGTCCTGGTAAAGCCGGCTTAGTTCTGGCCCGGCTTGGGCGCCGGCGCTGGGGCCTGGGGCTGCGGCGCGTTGGACGGCGCATCCTTCTGGGTCGGAATATGGCCTTCGAAGATGCGGCGGAAAATGCCGGGCGCCAGCATGGACAGCGGATTGGTGCTGATCTGGGGCTGTTCCATGTTGCCCGTTGCCGAGTAGGTCGCGCTCAGCACGCCCTCGCCCTTCTTGGACGCCAGGAGGTCGCCCAGAAGCGGAATCTTGCTGATCAGCGAATTGACGCCGCAGGCCGGCACCAGCGAGCCTTTCAGCGCCAATGTGCCATGCGGCCGGTCGATATAGCCGTCGGAGGTGGCGCAGATCGCCCGACCGGTCGCGCGCGCGCCATTCACCCCGATCACATTGTTCTTGGAGGTGAAGGGGAAATTCCACTCATCGATGCTGATGCCATCGCCGCCCATCAGGTCGCCAAGGCCGGTCAGCGATCCGGCCGCGAACAGCCGGCTGATCAGGGGCTGGTTGATCAGCTGGAAATCCTTGATGTTCAGCACGCCGGTGAAATCGGGCGCGGGGTTGGACGGGTTGGCGCTGTCGCTGGCCTGGCCCGGCAGATTGACGGTGGCGGTGAGCGCGCCGCCCCGCATGCTTTCAAAGGCAAAGACGCCGCGCGCCAGAAGCGACGCATCGCCCGCGGTCAGCACCACCTTGCGGCCCGCATTGCTGGTCTCAAGATTGGCCGCGATGGGCGCAGTTTTGCCGTTCAGCACCAGGGTGCCGCTGAGGCTTACCCCCGAGGGGCGCATGCCGATGCCGGACAGGTCCAGGTTGAACGGCGTGATGGATACGCCGCTGCGCATCGCCATCCGGTCCAGCTTTGCGCTGATGTGGAATTTGCCCTGCGGCGTGTCATCGGGCGGCGGGCCGGCGGCGCCGCCACCCGGCTGCTCGTTGGAGCCGGTGCGCCCGATCTTGGAGCCGTCCAGCGAACGGCCGCGCAAAAGATAATCATCCCCACCCGTGACGCTGCGCGACAGCTGGAAGGACAGGTCGTTCAGCGGACCCATTTTCACCGACGGGAAGTTCAGCACCGTCAGATCGCCATTGCGGTTGAAGTCGGCGGTGCCGCTGAGGTTCAGGAACGGTCCGCTGATGCGGATGGTCTGGTCCTGCACCACATTGCCAGGCGCAAAATCGATGCCGATGCGTCCGCTCGCGGCCTGGCCGGGCGTTTTTTCCAGGTTGAC
>CANGRN010000059.1 GCA_947455695.1 Alphaproteobacteria bacterium | reverse complement strand
CTGGAATTGACCGCCGCCTATGCCGCCTTCGCCAATGGCGGCTTTCGCGTCTCGCCCTATCTGGTGACGCAGGTGGATATCGGCACCAAAACGGTCTTTGTGCGGCATGCCCCACCGCCCCAGCGCGTCATTGATCAAAATGTGAACCGCGACCTTACCGCCATGCTTTACCGGGTGGTGATCAACGGCACCGGCGGCTATGCCTCGCTGCATGGCCGCGAGGCCGCCGGCAAGACCGGCACCACCCAGGATTCCCATGACGCCTGGTTCGTGGGCTTCACCACCGACTATGTCGCCGCCGCATGGGTGGGCAATGACGATTCCTCGCCCACCCGCGGCGTCACCGGCGGCACCCTGCCCGCCTTCATCTGGCGCGACACCATGCTGGTGGCCGAACAGGGCCTGCCGCTGAAGCCGCTGGACAAGTCGGTCGAGCCGCCGCCGGAAGACACCGAACTGATGGCGTCGGGCGCGGTGTGGGATGGGCGTGACGATGAAAGAATAGTGGCTCCCCCGACCGACCTGCCAGCCCAGGAGCCCGAGGCCCGCGCACCCGAGCGGCGCCATCGCGGCGGCTTGCTGGGCTGGCTGTTCGGCAGCAGCGACGACGATGAGGAAGCCCCGCCACCGCCCCGGCGCGATTCCGGGCGGTAACGCCCCGCGGCTTTCGCGAAGCGAAGGTCGTCATTCAAAAAGTTTGCTATAAGGCGGGCATGATCCGCCGCACCCTTTTGTCCTTCGCGATACTCGCCGCCTTGCTGCAGCCCGCTGCGGCAGCCACCACCGTCCGTTTCGTCACCGACTGGAAGGCGCAGGCCGAGCATGGCGGCTTCTACCAGGCACTGGCCGAAGGGCTTTATGCCAAGCGCGGCCTGGACGTGAAGATCATCCAGGGCGGGCCCGATGTGAATGTGCCCCAGTTGCTGGCCGGCGGCGCCGCCGACTTCGGCATGGGCTCCAACAGTTTTATCTCGTTGAACATGGTGCGGACCGGCGTGCCGGTGCGTGCCGTCATGGCGATCTTCCAGAAGGACCCGCAGGTGCTGATGTCGCATCCGCGCCGGGACATCAATTCGCTGGCCGACATGCGCGGCAAGCCGGTGCTGGTGTCGTCCGCCACGATGAGCGCCTTCTGGCCCTGGCTGCGCGCCAAGTTCGGATTCTCCGACAAGCAGATCCGCAAATACACCTACAACCTGGCGCCCTTTATCCAGGACCCCAATGCCATCCAGGAAGGCTATCTCACCAGCGAGCCCTTCACGGTGCAGCAACAGGCGCATTTCACGCCAAAGATCTTCCTGCTCTCCGACTACGGTTATCCCGGCTATGCCAACATGGTACTGGTGCCGCAGAAGTGGATCGATACCGACCGCAAGACAGTGCAGGCCTTCGTGGACGCCACGCGCGACGGCTGGCTGCATTACCTGGACGACCCGTCCAAGGGGAACGCGCTGATCAAGAAGCAGAATCCCGACATCACCGACGCCATCCTGAAACAGGCGCTGGACAAGATGAAGGCGCATGACATGATTCTAAGCGGCGATGGCCGCGCCTTCGGCCTGGGCAGCATGACCCAGGTGCAGTGGAAGCGCTTCTACGACACCATGGCGGCGGAAGGCCTTTACCCCAAGGGCCTGGATTACACCAAGGCCTATGACCTCAGCTTTGTGCGCGCCACCCTGCAGAAGTTTCAATGATCGCGCTGTCGGGCATCGCCAAGCGTTTCCCCAATGGTGTCCAGGCGCTGAACGATCTGTCCTTCATGGTCGCACGCGGCGAATTCGTTTCGCTGCTGGGGCCCAGCGGTTGCGGCAAATCTACGGCGTTGCGCCTGGCGGCGGGCTTGCTCACACCGGATGCGGGCGCCGTCACCTACGCGGATGGCAAGCCGCAAATCGGCTTTGTCTTCCAGGATCACACCTTGATGCCCTGGGCCGACGCCTTGACAAATGCGCGGCTACCCCTGGACTTGAAGCGCATGCCGCGCGACCAGGCCGATGCGCGCGCGTCTGCTGCCTTGGCCCGCGTTGGATTGGCCGGGTTCGAGCACGCCTATCCGCGCGAACTGTCCGGCGGCATGAAGATGCGCGTCTCCATCGCCCGCGCGCTGGCGGCGCAACCACAATTGCTGCTGCTGGACGAGCCTTTTGCCGCCCTGGACGAAATCACCCGCAACGCGCTGGGCGATGATCTGCTGAAGCTGTGGCGCGAAGACGGCCTGACCGTGCTGTTCGTCACCCACAGCGTCAGTGAAAGCAGCTATTTGTCCCAGAGGGTGCTGGTGATGACCCCGCGGCCCGGGCACATCGCCGCCGACATCGCGCTGGCAAGCGGCCGCGACAGCCGCCTTTCGCCCGCCACCATCGAAGCCCAGCGCGTCATCAGCGGGGCGCTCAACTCCGCGATCGCCGCATGAAGCGCATTCTCGACATCGCCTTGCCGCTGGCGGTCGCCGCGTTTCTTCTGGGCGCCTGGGAAGGGGCTGTGGCGCATTGGCAAGTGCCGGCCTATGTCCTGCCCGCGCCGTCGGCCATCGCCAGGGCCTTTGCCGACAACTTCGGTTCGCTGATGGAAGCGCTGGCTTCCACCCTCACCGTCACCCTCGAAGCCTTCGTCGCCGCCTGTGTGCTGGGTGTCGCCACCGCCATCGCCTTTTCCCACAGCCGGCTGCTGGAGCGCACGCTTTATCCGTACGCCGTAATCCTGCAGGTCACACCGGTGGTCGCCATCGCGCCGCTTATCCTGATCTGGGTGGGTTTCGAGCGCATCAACCTCGCCCTGGTCATCATTGCCACCATCGTCGCCTTCTTCCCCATCCTGGCCGGCGCAACGCTGGGCCTGAAAAGCGCCGACTTCAACTTGATCGACCTGACCCGGCTGTATGGCGCATCACGCCTGCAGACCCTGTGGCGCATCCGCCTGCCCAATGCCTTGCCTTATCTGTTGTCCGGCATGAAGACGGCGGGCGGCCTGGCGCTGATCGGCGCGGTGGTGGCGGAGTTCGTGGCAGGATCGGGCACCGCCACAGGACTGGCCTGGCGCATCGTGGAATCGGGTAACCGGCTGGAGATCGCAACCTTGTTTGCCGCGCTGGCGCTGCTGGCACTGACCGGCGTGGTGATCTTCGCAGCCCTGTCGCTGCTGGAATGGTGTCTGCTGCGGCGCTGGCACGAAAGCGCGCTTCAAGCGTCCTGAACCTATCGCGTCTTGATTGGCGCGCTCTCGCGCATCATCAGCATCGCCGCCAGGCCCAGCGCCACCGCGCCGGTCATGTACCAGGCCGGCGCCAGGGGCGAACCGGTGGCGTCGATGAGCCAGGTGACAATGAACTGCGCCGTTCCGCCAAAGCTGGCGATGGCCAGGGCATAGACGATGCCCAGCGACCCGGCGCGCAAGTTTACCGGCAGGCTTTCCGTCAGGCTGAGTATCGCGCCCGCGGCGCTCATGCCCACGAACAGCGCCATCACCGCGGTGCCGGCCAGCAGCACCGCCAGGGAATGATAGTGCACCATGATGCTGAAACAGGGCACCACCAGGACCAACAGCGCCAGGCTGGCGCCAATCATCACCGGCTTGCGGCCTATCCTGTCGCTGATCAAACCATTCAGCAGCGCGCCGCACATGGCGGCCGCACCCACCACAATGGTGGCCGCGAAGGACCAGGCCGCCGGAAAACCCAAAGTGCGATTGGCGAAGGTCGTCATGTAATTCATCGTGTAGGTGCCGATGGTGGCGGATGCCAGCATCCCAAGGCCCAGCACACTCAGCCACAACAGCCCGCCCACCTTGCTCCTGCCAGGGCGCGCCCGCACGTCGTGCAGGGTTTCGGGCAAGCGCCGGCGGATCATCAGCGCGAACGGCACCACAGCGGCGCCAATCAACAGCGCGATGCGCCAGCCAAAATCCGTCAGCTGCTGCGGCGACAGGATGCTGGCCAGTATCAGGCCGACGACACCAGCCGCCAGCGTGGCGAGATACTGGGTGGCGCTTTGCAGCGAGGTGTAGAGGCCGCGGCGATGAGGCGGCGCCACTTCCAGCAGGAAAGACGTGGTCGGTCCCACTTCACCGCCCAGCGCAAATCCCTGCAGCAGCCGGAACAGCACCGCCAGCAACGGCGCGTACCAGCCGATGCTGGCATAGGACGGGGTCAATGCCAGCCCCACCACCGAAGCGCCCATCAAGGCGAAGGAAAACAGCATGGCGGGTTTGCGGCCCCAGGTGTCGCCCAGGGTGCCGATCACCACCCCGCCCAGGGGACGGGTGGCAAAGCCCACGCCGAAGGTCGCCAAGGTGAACAGCAGGCTGCTGGTGGTGTCCTTGCCGGGGAAAAAGACCTGCCCGATCTGGACCGCAAAAAAGCTGAAGGTGAGGAAGTCGTAGAATTCCAGGGCGTTTCCGGCCACCACAGCACCAAGCTGCGGCAGGCTGAGTGGTTTTGGCGGCACGCTGAGAATCCCCCGTTTTCCCGATAATGCCCGGGAAGCTTGAGTAGATAATACAAATCTTTCTTGTTGTTATCAGAAAACTACAGCCGCGACGTGTTGAAGTCTTGATTTCGGGGGCCGGAAGTGGTTTTTGCGCGCCCATGGCCCATCAGAACCAAGGTCCCCAGATGCTCACCGCCAATCGCCTGCGCGATGGCGATGTGCTGTACCGCAAGGGCAGCGGCTGGGTGCTGATGCTGGCGGATGCCGATGTCTATCCCGACCAGGCCAGCGCCGATGCTGCCCTGGCTGCCGCCACGGCCGAAACGGTGCGCAACGAAATCATCGCGCCTTACCTGTTCGAGGTCCGCGAGGTGAACGGCAAAATCGTGCCGGTGAAGGAACGCGAGATCATTCGCGCCGCCGGCCCCACGGTGCATCCCCATACCGGCAAGCAGGCAGGCCAGATCAATGCTTAATACGCTGGTGAAGCAAGTCGATCCCAACATGTACCGCTATGACGAGTTCGACGCCCAGTTCGTCGGCGAGCGGGTGGAGCAGTTCGCCGGCCAGGTGGCGCGCCGCCTGTCGGGCGAACTCACCGAAGACCAGTTCAAGCCGCTGCGCCTGATGAACGGGCTGTACCTGCAGCTGCATGCCTACATGCTGCGCGTGGCGGTGCCCTACGGCACCCTGTCGTCCAAACAGATGCGCAAGCTGGCGCATATCGCCCGCACCTATGACAAGGATTTCGGGCACTTCACCACCCGCACCAACCTGCAGTTCAACTGGATCAAGCTGGTCGATGTGCCCGCGATCCTGCGCGAGCTGGCGGATGTGGAGATGCATTGCATCCAGACTTCCGGCAACTGCGTGCGCAACGTCACCGCCGACCAGTTCGCCGGCGCCACCGACGAGGAGATCGAGGATCCGCGCCCGCTGGCCGAGATCATCCGCCAATGGTCCAGCCTGCATCCGGAATTCGTCTTCCTGGCGCGCAAGTTCAAGATCGCTGTCGGCGCCTGCGAGAAGGATCGCGCGGCGCTGCTGTATCACGACATGGCAGTCCAGATCGTGAAGAACGCGCAAGGCCGCATCGGCTACAAGGTGATGGCGGGCGGCGGCATGGGCCGCACCCCCTATATCGCCCATGTGATGAGCGAGTTCGTGGAGCGCGAGGATATCCTCGCCTATCTGGAAGCGGTTCTGCGCGTCTACAACCAGGACAGCCGCCGCGACAACATCCACAAGCAGCGCATCAAGATCCTGATCAACGCGATCGGGCCCGAGGAAATGCGCAAGCGCGTGGCGCGCGAGTTCGACGAGATCAAGCGCGCCGGCACCTTGCAGCTGCCGCAGGACGAGCTGGACCGCATCACCGCCTATTTCGCGCCGCCCAAGTTCGAGACCGGCCTGTCCGACGAGATGCCTGAGGCCGGCACGGATTTCGCCAATTGGGTGAAGACAAATGTGAGCAAGCACCGCGCGCCGGGCTATGCCATCGCCACCATAACCCTGAAAACGCCGGGCCAGGTGCCGGGCGACGCCACCTCGGCCCAGATGGATATCATCGCCGACCTGATGGACCAGTTCAGCGTGGGCGAAGTGCGCGTGACGCACGAACAGAATCTGGTGCTGCCGCATGTCCGCAAGAAGGACCTGCCGGCGATCTATGCGAAACTGAAAGAGCTTGATTTCGCCGCGCCCAATGCCGGGTTGATCACCGACATCATCGCCTGTCCGGGGCTGGACTATTGCGACCTGGCCAATGCGCGCTCCATCCCAATCGCCCAGACCATCGCCAAAAAGTTCGAGAACCTGGATCGCCAGCACCAGATCGGCGAACTGAAGATCAAGATTTCCGGCTGCATCAATGCCTGCGGCCATCACCATGCCGGCCATATCGGCATCCTGGGTGTCGACAAGAAGGGTGTGGAATTCTACCAGCTGGTGCTGGGCGGTTCGGGCGCCGAAGACGCCAGCATCGGCGAAATCATGGGACCCGGATTCGGCGAGCATGAAATCGCCGACGCGGTCGAGCGGGTGGTCAATGTCTATATCGCCCAGCGCAAGGACGGGGAACGCTTCCTGGACACCTATCGCCGGCTGGGCATGGCGCCGTTCAAGGACGCCGCTTACGAAAAGGCCGCGGCGTGACCAAGCTGATCAAGAGCGGCGCCTACGCGCAGGATGTTTACGCGCCCGTGGCCGATGATGCCGCGCTGCCCGATGGACCGGTGCTGGTGTCGCTGGCGCGCTTCCACAAGGATCGCGACACATTGCTGGCGCGCAACACGCCGGTGGGCATTCGCCTGCAGTCGAGCGAAAATCCGGAACAGCTGGGCCAGGACGTCCATCACTTCGCGCTGATCGCGCTGGAGTTTCCCAAATTCCGCGACGGCCGCGCGTTCTCCTGGGCCCGCATCCTGCGCACCCGCCTGGGCTTTACCGGCGAGATTCGTGCCGTGGGCGACTTCCTGTATGACCAGGTGAATTACCAGCACCGTGTCGGCTTCGATGCCTGGGAAGTGCCGGACAATTTCACCATCGAGATGTTCAATCGCGCCTTGACCGAGATGACCAACGTCTACCAGCCCTCGGCCGACGGCAAGAAGACCATTCGCGAGCTGCGGGCGGCGCGTTAAATCGCCGTCAGGTTCGGCTTCGCCCGGACCCCATTCATCCACGGTTCATCCAAATTACGCCTTATTCAGCGGCGGAGGGCCCGCAGCCACCCTAAGCTGCGGCCAAATTTCGAACCGAAGGAATTTCCCATGCGCAAAGCGCTTCTCCCCATGGTCGCGAGCCTCGCCCTGTGCGGCGCGGCCACCGTGGCCCTGATTGCCACCAACGCCCATGCCGCCCAGACCGCCAGGCCGATGATGCTCGCCCTGATCGGCAGCGATGCCGGGGCGCGCAAACCGATGATGATCGCGCAGCTCGCCCCCGGCGACAGCGGCGGCGCCCGCTCCGAAGTTGGGCCGCCCCCTGGACCGCCACCCGGCATGGAAGACCGCATGATGCGCCGCGGCCAGATGTGCCAGGACCTGT
>CANGRN010000058.1 GCA_947455695.1 Alphaproteobacteria bacterium | reverse complement strand
ACCGAAGACGGCGCGGTGATCAACCGCATGGGCTTCAACAATGGTGGCAGCCTGCAAGCCGCCGAAAATTTGAAACGCCGCAAGGGCAAGGGCATTGTCGGCATCAATATCGGCGCCAACAAGGTCAGCGAAGATCGCATCGCCGATTATGCCCGCGGCTTTGCCGTGCTGGCGCCGCTGGCCGATTATGTCACCGTCAATGTGTCATCACCCAACACGCCGGGCCTGCGCGGACTGCAGAACCGTGAAGAGCTGACGCGTCTGCTGGACACGATGATCGCGGCGCGCGCAAAGGGCGGTTACAAGCCCATCCTGCTCAAGATCGCGCCCGACCTGGACGCGCATGCCCTGGACGAGATCGCACAAGTGGTGCGCGCCAGCGGTATCGAGGGCCTGATCGTCTCCAACACGACCATCGCGCGGCCGCCGCTCAGGTCCGCGCATGCCGGTGAAACCGGCGGGCTGTCGGGTAAGCCGCTGCTGGCGCCGTCCACGCTGGTGCTGGCCCAGATGCATCAACGATTGGGCGGTGCGGTGACCTTGATCGGTGTCGGCGGCATCGCTTCCGGCGAAGACGCCTATGCCAAAATCCGGGCCGGGGCCTGCTTGGTGCAGCTTTATACCGCGCTGGCCTTCCACGGCCCGGGGCTGGTGGGGCGCATCAAGCGCGAATTGCTGGCCTGCCTGGCGCGCGATGGTTTTGCAAAATTGACGGACGCGGTCGGTTCAGCAAATTGACGGCGTGTCACGAACGGCGCAAGTTCCCGGGATGGAGCCCAAGCCGACCCCAGCAGGCCGCCGCGAACTGACCAAGGCGCAGAACCGCGAGACGATCCTGGCCGCCGCGCGCACGGTATTTGCCCAGCTGGGATTTGCCGCCGCCACGGTGCGCGACATCATCCGCGCCACGCCGCTCGCCTCGGGTACCTTCTACAACTACTTCAAGTCGAAAGAGGAAGTTTACCAGGCGCTGCGCGACGAGGTGGCGTTGGCAGTACGCCCGCGCCTGCGCGAGGCACGGGCCAATGCCGAAACGGCCGAAGCCTTCCTGGCGCAAAGCTTTGGCGCCTTCTTCGCCTTCGTGGCCGAAAGCGGCGAAAGCACCGCCGGGCCCGAGCGCTTCCGCATGGATTCACCTGAGGTGCTGGCCGGCTTTGCCGAACTGCGCGAAGACATCGTGGCCGCCCAGGCGCGCGGGCTGCTGCCGCCGGCCGATGCCGCAAGCTTGAGCGCGGCGCTGGTGGGCGTGGCGTTTGAACTGGCGCAGCAGGTCAAGGCGGGGGCGGATGTGGGCCAGACCACGCAATTCGCCACCGCGCTGTTCATGGGCGGCATGGCAGCCTTGCCGAAGCCTTAAGCGCCCTTTTTGGCGGCCGCCGCCTGATACTCGCCCCAGATGCGGTCCTTTTCCGCGCCCAGCTGGTGCAGCCAGGTCCAGCTGTACAGGCCGGTGTCATGGCCGTCGCTGAAGGCGATGCGCACGGCGTAATTTCCCACCGGGTCCAGGCCGGCGATGGTTACGTCCTTCTTGCCCAGCACGATGGTCTTGGGGCCGCCATGGTTGCGCACTTCGGCGCTGGGCGATTCCACCCGCAGCAATTCGGCGGGCAGATCGAAGCGCGCGCCGTCATCGAACGCGACCGTCAGCACATTGCGTTCCGGGTTGAGCCGGATTTCGCTGGGCCAGGGATTGGAGGAGGGGCTATCGGAGGGCATCGCGCTCTTCATCGGTGAGTTGCCGCGCTTCGCCGGTCAGCATCACCGGCACGCCGCCGCGGATGGGATAGGCCAAACCGGCGGCGCGGGACACCAGTTCCTGCTTGTCGCGGTCATAGCGCAGGACCGTCTTGGTCAGCGGGCAGACCAGAATTTCGAGGAGCTTGGGATCGGTCTGCATCAATTGACCGTGGTGGGGCCGTCGGCGCCCCCCATTTCCAGCAGCGCCATCAGGGTGGAGGCGCGTTCCTGGAAACTGGCGGCTTCCAGCAGCGCCTGCTTTTCGGCCGGGTCGAAGGGGCACATCATCGCCAGCGCATTGACCAGCGCCTCGCCCGGCGCGGTCATCACGCTTTTCCAGTCCGCCTTCATGTCGCGGGTGGACAGATATGCCTTCAGCGCCGCCAGCAGGCGGTCGCGGGGGAAGTCCTCGTCGCTCAGTGCGGCGAGGTCGCCGGCGAAGGGCGCGAAGTCGCAAAAGCCGGCGCGCCAGGCGGTGGCGCTCTGCATTTCGCCGGTCAGGCGGAAGCGGCACAGGCCCGCCAGGGTGATCAGGTAACGGTTGTCGGTGGTTTCCTGGAACGAGACGATTTTCCCGGCACAGCCCACCTGCGACAGGGCGGGACGCATCACCTTGTCCTCGCTCTCGGTGGGCTGGATCATGCCGATCAGCCGGTCGCCCTGCAGGGCATAGTCGATCATCTCCAGATAGCGCGGCTCGAAGATGTTCAGCGGCAACTGCCCGCGCGGCAGCAGCACCGCGCCGGTCAGCGGGAACAGCGGCAGCGAACCGGGCAGGTCCGAATAGGAATGGTAGTGGCGCGGCATCAGGCGAACAGGATCCCCGACAGTTTGCGGCGCGCCTCGATGGTGCGCGGATCGGTGAAGCCCATCGCCTCGAACAGGGTGACCAGCTGCTTGCGGCCGGCTTCCTCGTTCCAGGTCCGGTCGCGGCGGATCAGTTCCAGCAGCTCGGCGATGGCGCCGTCACGGTCACCGCCCGCATCCAGCGCCATGGCCAGATCGTAGCGGGCCTGGTGGTCCGCAGGATCGGCGGCCAGCCTGGCGCGCAGGTTGGCGATCTCGCTGCTTTCCGGCGCGGGGGCTTCGCGCAGCTTCAATTCGGCTTCCACGGCGCGGATGGCTTCGTGCTGGGCCGCGTCGGGCTTGACCATCTGCAGCACGGCCTTGGCCTGCTCCATTTCGCCGCCGGCGATATAGGCGCGCGCCAGGCCCGCCACGGCTTCGGGATGGCCGGGCTCGTCCTGCAGCACATGGCCATAAGCCTGGGCCGCCATGGCAAAGTCGCCGGCCGCCAGCGCCTCGGCGCCGACCGCCATAACCTGGGCGGTGTGCTCGGGGCCGCCGTGATGGTGATCGTGGTCATGGCCGTCATGATCGTGACCGTGATCATGCGCGCCGCCGCCGTCCGCCAGGGCGGCGACAAAGGCCTTGATCTGGCTTTCGGGAATGGCGCCCATGAAACCGTCCACCGGCTGGCCGTTCTTGAAGGCATAGACGGTGGGGATCGACTGGATGCGCAGCTGCTGGGCGATCTCCGGATTCTCGTCGATATTGACCTTCACCAGCTTCACTGCGCCGCCCGCCGCATCCACCGCCGCTTCCAGCGCCGGACCCAGCGTCTTGCAGGGGCCGCACCAGGGCGCCCAGAAGTCCACGATCACCGGCGTGGCGCGGCTCTGCTCCAGGACGTCGGCGGCGAAGGTCGCCAGGCCCGAGTCCTTGATGTGGGGGCTGGTGCCGGTCGCCGCATTCTGGGCGGGCTGGGAGGTGACGGGACGTCCGCCGGGGCCGATCAATGCCATGTCCGTGAATTCCAAGAGTTTCCTCCCCGGAAGATGGTCATTCCGGGCGGGAATGTGAAGAGACCTGCCTCTGCCAGGCCCACAGGGCCGGCGTGACGCCCAGTTCCATGATCAGGGGGAATATTACCGACAGCCCAAAAGCGCCCAAGCGGGCCGCCGTGAAGGCCCGGGCCAGCCCGCCCACCACCACCAGCCCGGTGAGGATGGTGAAGGCGTGGCGCTGCCGTTCAATCGTGGGGATCAGGGACCAGAAGCTCAGGCCCAGCCCCAGCAGCAGCCCGCTGAGATAGGCGGCATGGGTGATGGCGTGCGGCGGCCCGCTCAGCGACAGCAATTCGGGGCGCAGCGTGCCCAGCGTGCCGAAGGAAACCGGCACCAGGCCGGCCACCGCCACGGCGATTTGAAGGAGACGTCTACTGGTCATGCCACCAGCATACGCACCGAACGGACTAGGGGACCAGTTTGGCGATCCAGTTCGGCAGCGCGAACGCGGCGGCATGGATGGCCGGATTGTAATAGTCGCACTGCAGCTTGATCTTCTTGTAGGCCTTGGCCGCCTTCTTGATGCCCTTCTCGGTGCCCAGCGCCTTGCCGCCCTTGGTCGCCCAGGAGAGCGCCATGAAGCCGCCGATATAGGTGGGCACCACGGACAGATAGAGGCCCGACTTGGGGAAGAAGCGCGCCAGTTCCTGCAGCGCCTCGGTGATCTCCCAGGGCTGGTAGAAGGGCACGCCGGTCTGGAAGGTGGCATAGCCGCCGGGCTTGAGGGCGCCCTTGACGCGGTCATAGAAGGTCTCGCCGAACAGCGCCTTGCCCGGGCCCACCGGATCGGGACGGTCGGCGATGATCAGGTCGAAGCGGTTCTTGCTGGATTTGCGGCCCAGATATTCGAACGCATCGGCCACTTCCACCGTCATGCGCCTGTCCTTGAAGGCCTTGGCGTTGATCGCGCCGAAATGCTTCTTGCACAGGCGGATGACGTCGCCGTCGATATCCACCAGCACGACTTCCTTGACGTTCTTATGCTTGAGGGCCTCGTCGGCGATGGACAGGTCGCCCCCGCCCACGATCATCACCCGTTCGACCTTGCCATGTTCCAGCATGGGCAGGTGGGTCAGCATGTCGGCATAGGCGCTTTCGTCCCGGCTGGTGATCTGGACGATGTCGTCCAGGGTCATCACCCGGCCGTTGGCCACGGTGTCGAAGATGCGGATGTGCTGGTACTTGCTCTTCTCGTCCGCCAGCACCTTGGTGATCTCCATGGACTGGGCGTAACCCTTGTGGAGACGCTCCACCTGGAGCGAGTCGGAAGCCTTGTGGGTCTTGGTCTTGCTCGGCTGGGGCTGGGGACGGGCCATAACGCTTCCTTAAGAGATGTGACAGCGGCAAGCCGTATAGGGCTGCTTCGCGGCGCTGTCTACCGCGCGTCTTTGCGGCGCCTGGCGCGCCGCTGAAGCCCATTTCATCGGACTTTCCGGCGCCGCCTGGGCGGCTGTCACACAGTGTTTCCGGCACCGCGCAGCGCCGCCGCCAGCATGGCCTCGAAAGGGTGTGGGCGAAAAAAATTGGGCGCGGGGGAAATTTCTTCTTGCATGGGGGGTGCGTTGGCCCTATTTCGAACTCGACCCGGCGAGAAAAAAAGCCGGACAAAGCGGCGACTGGGTGACCCCGGTTCGTCGCTTTCTTCTTTAGGTGCGTCCGGAAGTCCGCAAGGCCAAGGCGTTTGGTGTCAACTCCAAGACGGGTAGGTGCTTAAATGGCTCGACTGAATTTGGTAGCGGCGAACCCGCAAAAAGAAATCAAACCCCGCGCCGCCAAGGCGCCGCGGCCTGTTGTCGTGACCCCTTCGAATGACGATCAGAAGGATCACTTCATCAACAAGAACGGCCTGTCCTATGCGGGCAGCCATGTGATCATCGACCTTTGGGAAGCCAAGGGCCTGGACGACCGCGAGCGCATCGAAACCGCGCTGATCGACGCGGTGAATGAAGCGGGCGCGACCCTGCTGCACATTCACCTGCACAAGTTCGAAGAAGGCGGCGGCATCTCGGGCGTGGCGGTGCTGGCGGAAAGCCACATCTCCGTCCACACCTGGCCGGAAAAGGGCTTCGCGGCCTTCGACGTGTTCATGTGCGGCGATGCCGAGCCCCGCAAGGCGCTGGAAGTCTTCAAGCGCGCCTTCCAGCCGGGCCGCGTCGTGGTCGGCGAACACAAGCGCGGCGTGGTCTAAGCCACTCCGCTCTTCCAAGAATAAGGGGCCGGAACGCAAGTTCCGGCCCTTTTTCTTTGCAGCAGGTCAGTCCGCTTTATGCCTTGGCGGACGGTGGCGCTGGTTCCTCGCCAGTCAGGCGGGCCGCCGTGTTGGCCGCCATTGTGGAGAGCAATGCGGAAGGTGTGATCCCGCGCTTGCTCGCCTCACGCTTCACCAGTTCCACGGCCCCAAGAGCGAGAGCAAGCCAGATCAGTTTGCGCATGGCCGACCCTAAATCGCCGCGACGGGCTGGCTCTGGGTCAGCTTATGGCCGGTGAAGCTGCGGGTCTTGGGCGTCGGCAACCCGTTGGCCGTGAACTCCGCCAGCAGTTCCTTCTTCCGGGCGGCCATCTGTTCGCCCAGCGCATCCATGTCCAGGCCGGCATCGCGCGCCTGGGCGAACATGCCCTCAGAGCGCATTTCCTCTTCCTTGACGTGATGCTTGATCTGCTCGGACAGCACCTTGACCTTGGAATCGTAGAATTCGTTGTCCGGGCTGGAGGCCAGGAGTTCCGAGATGATCACCTTGGCGCCGTCATGCTCGACATAGGCTTCGGTCAGAGTGTCATCCTCGATCTGGCCGGTGCAGGCGGGATAGAAGATTTCTTCCTCGATGGCGGTGTGGACGCTGAGCTCGGTGCAGATCTGCTGCACCAGCGATGTCTTGACGGAATCGCTCTTGGCCTTTTCGAATTTTTCGAACAGTTCCTCGACCTTGCGGTGGTCGGCTTTGAGCAGGGCAATCGCGTCGGGCTTGTCGGCCATGGGGCATCCTTTGAAATGGGGTTGCCAGTAAAGCCGTGAGACCGTCCAAACGTTCCGCCGTTCGCTGCACAAAGGCGAAGTCATCATGCTTGCGCCCGCGATGCGTACAGTTTTGCACCGGCTTGCGCGCCAACACGGGATCATCCAGTTGCCGGGAATTCTTCCGCTCCGGCGGCCGGTATCATCGCCAATCAGCGGTCGCCACGATGGTCGCGCCGCTTATCGGCTTCCTGCTGATCGGCGATATCCAGCGCGCGGGTCTGATACTCGACGCTTCTGACAATGCATTGCGGCGGGCCGACCGGGTCGTTCTTCAAGACTTCATCACCCGGGGCGATGCAGGACAATGTGCCCACCCCACGGCTGCGGAATGCCAGGCCGAACTGGTATTGCAGATTGTAGCACTGGCCGATGAAATTGAGGCGATAGCGCCGGCGGGAGGTGTCGGTGACAATGAGCGAACGGTTTCCCGGCACGACCTGATAGTCGTAAATGTTGCGCTGGCGCAGGCAGGGCGCCTCCTGCGCCTCCCTGGGCTGGGCAAGGACGGGAACGGCAACGCTGGCGATGGCGGCGGCCAGGACAAGGGAACGGATCATGTCGCTACTCCTGTTGCCCCGCCACGTCCGGTGGAAACGGAACGTTCCCGGGATGGTTCCGGCCCGATAGCCCCTCAGTGAAGGCCGCTGCGAATTTCCGTCCAGGCGCTGACGATCTTTTCCTTGTTGGTCAGCGGCTTCTGGAAGATGCCGCTTTTCAGGAACGTCTCCAGGTCGCGCGGCACACCCAGCGCGGTGAACACGCTGTCGGGCACGTTCTTGACCGCCTCGATATTGGCGGGCTCATCGCCGATGGTGGTGATCATGTAGCGGGCGGCATCGTCGGCCAGGCCGGAATCGATCAGCGCCAGCGCCTTT
>CANGRN010000057.1 GCA_947455695.1 Alphaproteobacteria bacterium | reverse complement strand
CGGCGGCGTTCACCGACTGGACCACATCCACCAGGTTGGCCTTGCCCTGGACCTGCTGGGTGGCGGCATGTTCGCCCTGGCGGATGGTGCTGATCGAATCCTTGATCGCGCCCGACAGGAAGTCCGAGAAATTGCCGCCGGGAATGTTGGCGGGCGTGATTGCGCCGGATGCGCCCGGCGCCGCCATCTGGGCGGCGGCGCGGTAGGCGGCGGCGGCTGCTGCGGGAATGCTCATCTCTTAACGCCTTTCTTTCAGGCCCCTCTCCGGCGCGCGCGAAGCGCGCTTGCATGGGGAGGTGGGGTTACTTGTTGAGAAGATCGACGGTCTTGGCCAGCATCTGCTTGGTCGATTCCATCACCGACAGGTCGGCCTCGTAGGAACGCTGGGCTTCGCGCATGTCCATGATTTCCACCAGGCTGTCGACATTGGGCAGCTTCACATAACCCTGCTTGTCGGCATTGGGATTGCCCGGGTCATACTGGCTCTTGAAGTCGCTCTTGTCGGGAATGGGCTGGCCGGCCTTGACCAACGTGGCATCCAGCTCGCGGTCGAAGGTCGGGGTAACGGTCGCGATCTTGCGGCGATAGGGATCGCCGCCCTTGACGGGCGAAGTGGAATTGGCGTTGGCGATATTTTCCGCGATGATCCGCATGCGATCGGCCTGGGCCCGCATGCCGGAAGCGGCGACACTCATGGATTTATTGAAGTCCATTGTCTTTCTCCTTTATTTTGGTCGCTCCGGCTCTCGCCGACGCTCCTAATGTCCGATCGCTGTTTTCATCAGCGTCATGGCTTTGGCATAGAGATTGGCGGCGGCCTGAAACTGGGCCTGGGTGTCCGACACCTTGATCATTTCCATTTCCAGCGACACGGCATTGCCATTGGGATTGGCGGCCTGGTCGGGCGCATCATGTTCTTCGAACTTGCTGGCGCCGGCGCCGCCCAGGGCGATGTGACGCGAATTGGTGGTCATCATCGAACCACCCGAGCCGGACTGGCGCAGCGCCTTCTCGAAATCCAGCGCCTTGAGGTCCTTGGCCACATAGCCGGGCGTGTCGGCATTGGCGACGTTCTGGGACAGCAGATCCTGGCGCTGGTTGAGCCAGGTCATGCGTTCGCGCAGCATGGACAGCAGTGGCACATCGGGCAGGTTCATCGCGGTAACCTTTTGTTAGCCTTGAATTCATGCGCAGGGTGCGCCCCTTATGCTTAAGCACCGCTTAACACCGCGCACTTTTTGCCGGGCAGGAAGTGCCGCGCCTTAACCCGTGATTAAGGTTGATCGCTGTTAACTCCTGCCCATGGAATTCATCGATCTGCTTCGTTACTTCGGCGCCCTGCTGCTGGTGCTGGCCATGGTCGGCGGCGCCGGCCTGCTGGCGCGGCGCTTTGGCGTGCCCGGCGTCACCAAGTCCGCCGCCGACAAACGCCTGGCCATTGTCGAGACCCTAATGGTGGGTCCGCGCCAGCGGCTGTTCATCGTGCGCCGCGACAATGTCGAACATCTGGTCCTGTCCAGCCCCGAAGGCGCGACCGTGATCGAAAACGGCATCCCCGCCCCGAACATGGCGAAGAACCCGGCATGACCTGGCTCAAGCGCCTTCTTCCCTTCCTGCTGCTGCTGGCGCTCGCCACGCCGCATGCCGCCCTGGCCGCACCCTTGAAGATGGCCGCCGCCAATGCGCCGGCCGCAGCGGCCGCCGCCGCCAATGGCGGGCTTTCCATCGACCTGAACGGCAGCGGCCTCTTCACGGACCGCATGCTGCAGATCGTGGCGTTGATCACGGTCCTGTCCATTGCGCCGTCCATCATCATCATGATGACCAGCTTTGTGCGCATCGTGGTGGTGCTGTCCCTGCTGCGCACGGCGCTGGGCCTGCAACAGGCCCCGCCCAACAGCGTGATCGTATCGCTGGCAATGTTCCTGACCCTGTTCGTGATGACGCCCACCCTGACGGACGCCTATCACCAGGGCATCCAGCCCATGATGAACAACACCGTCACCACCGAGCAGGGCTTTACCCAGGCGCTGGTGCCGATGAAGAAGTTCATGCTGGCGCATGTGCGCGGCGCCGACCTGAAGCTGTTTTCCGACATGGCCAAGCAGAAGCCGACCAATGATCCGGCCCAGGTTGCGGTGACCACGTTGGCCCCGGCCTTCATGCTGTCGGAGCTGAATCGCGCCTTCGAAATCGGCTTTCTGATCTTCGTGCCCTTCCTGATCATCGACATGGCAGTGGCCTCGATCCTGATGAGCATGGGCATGATGATGCTGCCACCGGTGATCATCTCCCTGCCCTTCAAGCTGATTTTCTTTGTGCTGGTGGATGGCTGGCGGCTTATTGCCGGCTCGCTGGTTCAAAGTTATTTGCACAGCCCCCCGCCAACTTGACGGTTCTGCCGTCCCGCTAGACAGTTCCCCCAAAACAACAAGGGGAAACTCCCATGCGGCACCTTGCGACTTTTGTATCGGTGGCGGCGCTGCTCCCGGCGCTGGCGGTCAATGTCCATGCCAGGCCCCAGGGCGACGCGGCAAGCTGCAGCGCGCTGGCGGGCCGCAGCATCGCACCCAACACCAAAATCGAAAGCGCCGAATTTCTCGAGGGCGGCGGCACGGTGGGCACGACCGAGATCGCGGCCCCCTTCTGCCGGGCGATCGGTGTCGCCACCCCAACAAGGGATTCCCATATCGGCTTTGAAGTTTGGCTGCCACCCGCCAGCAAATGGAACGGCAATTTCCGCGGCGAAGGTTCTGGCGGCAGCGCCGGCGCAATTTCGCCAAATCCCATGCGCGATGCACTGATGACCGGCTATGCGACCATGTCCACCGACAATGGCCATCTGGATGGCCAGGGTGGCGGCTACGGCCTGAGCTGGGCCTATCGTCATCCCGAAAAGATGGTGGATTGGGCGTGGCGCGGGCTGCACCTGTCCACCATCGCCGCCAAGAAAACCATCACCGCTTTTTACGGCAAGCCGGCGGCGAAGAATTATTTCATCTCCTGCTCGGCCGGCAGTCATCACGCCATCATGGAAGCGACCCGTTTTCCCGCCGACTATGACGGCATGGTCGGCGGCGCGGCGCCGTACAAATGGACCGCGCTGATGCTGGGCCATACCTGGAACAGCATGCCGGCGATGAAGGATCCCAGCGCGCTGACACGTGAAAGCGTCGTCATCCTGCACAAGGCCATGGTCAAGGCTTGCGACAAGCTCGATGGACTGGAAGACGGCCTGATCGCCGACCCGCGCCGCTGCACGGCGGATCCTGTGCAATTCCAGTGCAGCGAGACGCAAAAGACCGAATGCCTGACGCCGGTGCAGGTGGAAGCGGCGCGCCACATCTATGCGGGTGCGAAGAAATCCGACGGTACGCGCCTGATGCCCGGCCAGGTGCGCGGCAGCGAGCTGGGCTGGTTCAACCAGAGCGGCGGGGCGACGCCGGGCGGATCCAGCTGGGACTTCTGGCGCCAGGCCGTGTTCCAGGATCCCGGCTTCAAGAACGTGAATTTCGACTTCGACAAGGATACCGAGCGCGCTTTGGCGACAAAGGTCGCGGGCAGGACCCTGGGCGAGGTTTACGACCAGACGCCAAACATGGACGCGTACCGCGCCCGCGGCGGCAAATTCATCCTGTTCCAGGGCTGGGCGGATTCCACCATTACTCCCATGATGGACGTAGAGTTCTATGAGCAGGTGGTGGCGCGCTACGGCCAGAAGAAGACCGATGACTTCCTGCGTTTCTTCGCGCTGGCAGGCATGGGCCATTGCGGCGGCGGCGAAGGCTTTTCCCATATCGGCGGCGCGACGGGGACACCGCTGCAGAACGACGCCAACCACGACATGGTGCGGGCGCTGGAACGCTGGGTGACGGCTAAGGAGGCGCCTTCCGCATTCATCGGGGCGCATGTGAATGATGACAAAAAAGTCACCGCCACCCGGCCGATCTGCCGCTATCCGCTGGAGGCACGCTACAATGGCCGCGGTAACATGTTGGAAGCCGCCAACTTCACCTGCCGCGCGCCCTTGTAAGCGGAACCCCGCGACCTTTTGGCCCGCTTGCATCCCGGGCAAGAGGCACTATCTCCCGCCCATGATGATGTGCCCTTCCAAAAGTCCCCGGCTTTGGCTGTTCGGTGCCCTGTTCGCGGCGGGCCTGATGCCGGCGCTTTTGGGCACAATCGCCTAGGGATTTTAACCCGCCAAGGCGCTAAACTGCCGAGCATGGCGCACGACCACACATTGCATCCGCACGGGCACGACCATGGTCATGACCATGGTCACAATCACGTCCATCCCCATGAGGCTGCGCACGATCACGGCATCTGGACGCGCGATCACGTCTTCCTGGGCAGCGGCCATTCCCGCGCCGAGACCCGCGCCAAATGGGCCGCCATCGTCACCGCCCTGTTCATGGGGGTCGAGATCGTCTGCGGCCTTGCCTATCATTCCATGGCACTGCTGGCGGACGGCGCGCATATGGCGACCCATGTGGGCGCACTGGGCCTTGCGGCCGGCGCCTACTGGCTGGCGCGGCGTCATTCGGGCAGCGGACGCTTCACCTTCGGATCGGGCAAGTTCGGCGACCTGGCTGCCTTTTCCAGCGCCATCCTGCTGGGCGTCACGGCGCTGGCGGTGGCGGTGGAATCGGTCCAGCGCATCGTCGCGCCCGTGGATGTGCAATATGGCGACGCGCTGCTGATCGCCTGCATCGGGCTTGCCGTGAACCTGGTCAGCGCACTGATCCTCAAAGACGATCACAGTCATGGGCATTCCCATCATGGCCATGACCATGCCGCCGGCCATTCCCATGGCCATGACAACAATATGCGCGCGGCTTACGTGCATGTGCTGGCCGATGCGGCCACATCGGTGCTGGCGATCGCGGCGCTGGGCGCCGGCTATTATTTCGGGCTTGGGATTCTCGATCCCATCAGCGGGTTGGTGGGCGCCTTTGTCATTGCGTCCTGGTCCTATGGGTTGATCCGCGACAGCGCCATGGTGCTGCTGGACGCCGATGCCGATCCCAAGCAGTCCGATGAAATCCGCGCCTTCCTGGAAAGCGAGCTCAAGGCCCGCATTCTCGACCTGCATCTGTGGCGGCTGGGTCCGGGCCATCGCGGCCTGATCGTGTCGCTGATCTCGCCCGACGCGATCAGCGCCGAGACCGTCAAGGCCACCTTGCGCCGCCAGTATCCGGACCTGTCCCATGTCACCGTCGAGGTGGCGGTCTGCGACGGCTGCACATGAGGTTCTGGCGCAAAAAACGCGCCCAGGCGGAACAGGCGGTGGATGAAGTCGCCATCGTGGCGACAGACCTGGCCGAAAAGACCCTGACCATCGGAGCGGGCGGGGTGCTGCTGATGCTGGGCGCCGCAGCGGTGGGAGCGGCGGCGGCTTACGTCGCCAACCAGAAGTACCAAAAGAAAAAGGCCGCCCGATCAGGGGCGGCCTCTTCCAAATCCAGTAAACCCGATTAGCGGGGCAGCAGGCCTTCGCGCTGCATGCGCTTGCGCTGCAGCTTGCGGTAACGGCGCACGGCTTCGGCGCGCTCGCGGGCGCGCTTTTCGCTGGGCTTCTCATAGGCGCCGCGCAGCTTCATCTCCCGGAAGATGCCTTCGCGCTGCATCTTCTTCTTCAGCGCCTTGAGCGCCTGGTCGATGTTGTTGTCGCGGACGATGATCTGCAAAGTCTGGCTCCGGGTCGGGAATTTAAGAGGCGCGGGTGATAGCAGACGGGATTTTGCCTGTCTACCCGCGGCTTTTAACGATTGAGACCTTGGCCCGATCCCCCCACAGGGCCATATTTCCCCTCATGGCTATCCTGAAAATCGCCCGCATGGGCCATCCCGTCCTGGCCGAACCGGCCAAACCCGTTTCTGACCCCAAAAGTCCGGAAATTCGCAATCTGGTCAATGACATGGTCGAAACCATGATGGACGCCAACGGGGCCGGGCTGGCCGCCCCCCAGGTCCATGTCCCCCTGCGGGTGGTGGTGTTTCAGGCCCCCGGCGAGCGGGCCGACCCCGGTCTGGACGAAGATGAGCAGTATGACCACACCGCCCCCCTGACCGTGCTGATCAACCCGGAAATCGCCATTCTGGACCCTGCCCCCGAAGGCGGCTGGGAAGGCTGCCTGTCGGTTCCGGGCCTGCGCGGCTGGGTCGAGCGGCCGGCCCATATCCGCTATCGCGGCTTTGGGCTGAACGGCGAATTGATCGAGCGGGTGGCGCGGGGCTTTCATGCCCGGGTGGTGCAGCATGAATGCGATCACCTGGACGGACGGCTCTACACCTCACGCATGGCCGACCTGTCGCGGCTGATTTTTGAATCGGAAATCCGTCACTTTCAGAAGGCAGGCTAACGGCCATGAGCGAAGAGCCCAAGAAACCTGCCCGCAAGAAAGCTGCTCCCAAGACGGAAGCGCCGAAAACCGAGCGCATGGATGACCAGACCGCGCGCGAAGCGGTGCTGGCTGCCGCCCTGCCCCATGCGGCGTTCGACGGCTTTACCGACAGCGTGTTGCAGAAAGCGGCGATGGAAGCCGGCGTCAAGGACGTGGCGCGCCTGTTCGAGAACGGCCCCATCAGCCTGGTGGAGTTCTATTCGACCTGGGCGGACGCCCAGATGGAAGCCAAATTGGCGGCGACCGATTTGAAGGCCATGAAAATCCGCGAACGCATCGCCGCCGCGGTGAAGGCGCGGCTGTCGGTGCTGGCGCCCCACAAGGAAGCGGCGCGCCGTGCCGCCGCCCTTCTGTCGCTGCCCATGCATGCGGCGCTGGGGGCCAAGCTGGTTTATCGCACCGTGGATGCCATGTGGCGCGCGGCCGGCGACACCTCCACCGATTTCAACTTCTATACCAAGCGCGGCATCCTGGCCGGCGTTTACGGTTCCACCGCCATGCGCTGGTTCAACGACGCGGGTGAAGACGAAAAGGCCACCGACGACTTCCTGGCCGCCCGCATCGAAAACGTGATGCAATTTGAGAAGTTCAAGTCCAAGGCCAAGGAAGCCCTTGCGGGCTTCCCTGCCTTCGCGAACTTCATCAAGCCGTCAAAGTAGCTCGGCGATCTGCACGGCGTTCAAGGCAGCGCCCTTGAGCAACTGGTCGCCGGCCACGAACATGGCGATGGAATGCCCGCTGGGATCGCTGACATCCTTGCGGATACGGCCCACCAGGATATCGCCCTGCCCCGAAGCATCGAGCGGCATGGGGAAATAATTCTTCACCCGGTCATCCACGATCTTCACGCCCGGCGCCTTGGACAGGATGGCGCGCACCTCATCCTCGGTGATGGGGTTCTCGCATTCAAAGGTGATGGACTCGCTGTGGGCGCGCAGCACCGGCACGCGGATGCAGGTGACGCCGATGCGGATCTGGTCGTCCTCGAATATCTTCTTGGTTTCCTTGATGACCTTGGTCTCTTCGTCATTGTAGCCGGTCTCGGGATCGATCGCGGTGTTGTGGCTGAAGACGTTGAAGGCATAGGGAT
>CANGRN010000056.1 GCA_947455695.1 Alphaproteobacteria bacterium | reverse complement strand
GGGCTCAAGGCCAATGGCGTACGCTATTCCGTGTCGGGCGATGACCTGACGGTGGAAGGCATGACTGAGGTCCCCGGCGGCGGTACGGTTGTCACCCACCTGGATCACCGCATCGCCATGAGCTTTCTGACGATGGGATTGGCGTCGCAAAAACCGGTGACGGTGGATGACGTCACCATGATCGCCACGTCCTTTCCCGAATATCAGGATTTGATGTCCGGCCTTGGCGCGGTTATGGAAGCGCCATGAGCATTGTGATTGCTGTCGACGGCACCGCCGCAAGCGGAAAGGGCACCCTGGCCAAGAAGCTGGCGGCCCATTTTGGGTTTGCCCATCTGGACTCCGGCGCGCTGTACCGGCTGACCGCACTCAGCGTGCTGGAGAAGAATGGCGATCCCTCCAACGAGGCCGACGCCCTGAAGGGCGCCCAGACCATCGACTTCAACCGCGCCGGCGATCCGGCCATCCGCACCGACATTGTCGGCAAGGCTGCATCCCAGGTCGCCGCCATCCCGGCGGTGCGCGATGCGCTGCTCGATTTCCAGCAGAATTTCCTGGCCCATCCCCCCGGCGGCAGCCCGGGCGCGGTGATGGACGGGCGCGACATCGGCACCGTCATCTGCCCCGGCGCCACCGCCAAGCTTTATGTGGACGCCAAGCTGGAAATCCGGGCCCGCCGCCGCTGGCAGGAACTCAAGGGCATGGGAATTCGCCGGGCCGAACAGGATGTTGTGGCCGAACTGGGGGCCCGGGACGCGGCCGACAAGTCCCGCCCGGTTTCCCCCCTGAAACAGGCCGAGGACGCCGACTTGCTGGATACCTCCGATTTGGGTATAGACGCCGCGTTCGCGGCAGCCCTTGCCTTGGTTTCTCCCAAGGTCGACGGCGCGCTCAAGGACCGCCACAGGGGCTAAGGAGGCCCGGCGGCCTAAAGGGCATCCCGCTTACTTCTCCAAAACCCAAACGCCCGGGCATCCCGCCTGGGAAGTCCGCCGCAGCATCGCTGCCGGTTGGCATGCATGACGTACAGGAACTTACCCGAATGGCTCGCGCCGCAACCAAAGACCGCACCGTTGAATCCATGTCCACGCCTTCGCGCGAAGATTTCGCCGCGATGCTGGAGCAAAGCTTCGAAACCCAGTCCCCCCAGGAAGGCCAGGTCATCAAGGGCACCATCGTCGCCATTGAAAACGACTTCGCCATGGTGGACGTCGGCCTGACGACCGAAGGCCGCATCTCCCTCAAAGAATTCGCCATGCCGGGCATCCCCGCCGACATCAAGGTGGGCGACACGGTGGAAGTTTACCTGGAGCGCGTCGAGAACGCCCTCGGCGAAGCTGTCCTGTCCCGTGACAAGGCCCGCCGCGAAGAAAGCTGGGTCAAGCTGGAAAAGGCGTTCAACGACGTCACCCGCGTCACCGGCGTGATCTTCGGCCGCGTCAAGGGCGGCTTCACCGTCGATCTCGACGGCGCCGTGGCCTTCCTGCCCGGTTCCCAGGTTGACGTGCGCCCGATGCGCGATGTCGGCCCGCTGATGAATCAGCCGCAGCTGTTCCAGATCCTGAAGATGGACCGCCGCCGCGGCAATATCGTGGTGTCGCGCCGCGCCGTCCTGGAAGAACGCCGCGCCGAGGAACGCACCTCGCTGGTGGCTTCGCTGCAGGAAAAGCAGATCGTCGAAGGCGTGGTCAAGAACATCACCGACTATGGCGCCTTCGTGGACCTGGGCGGCGTGGACGGCCTGTTGCACGTCACCGACATAGCCTGGCGCCGCGTCTCGCACCCGACCGAAGTGCTGTCGGTAGGCCAGACCGTCACCGTGCAGATCATCAAGATCAACCACGAAACCCAGCGCATCAGCCTGGGCATGAAGCAGCTGCAGACCGATCCCTGGGAAGGCGTCGCCGCCAAGTACCCGGTGGGCGTGCAGTTCAAGGGCAAGGTCACCAACGTCACCGATTACGGCGCCTTTGTGGAGCTGGAACCGGGCGTCGAAGGCCTGGTCCATGTTTCGGAAATGTCCTGGGTCAAGAAGAACATGGCCCCCTCCAAGCTGGTCACCCCCGGCACGGATGTGGACGTCGCCGTGCTCGAAGTGGACTCCAACAAGCGCCGCATCAGCCTTGGCTTGAAGCAGACCCAGGAAAACCCCTGGAACTCCTTCACCGCCAACCATCCGGCGGGCAGCACCATCGAGGGCGAGATCAAGTCCATCACCGAGTTCGGCCTGTTCATCGGCCTGGATTCGGATATCGACGGCATGGTCCATCTGTCGGACCTGTCCTGGTCGACCCCGGGCGAGGAAGCCATCAAGACCTATGAAAAGGGCCAGGTTGTGAAGGCCAAGGTCCTGGACATCGATATCGAGAAGGAGCGCGTCTCGCTCGGCATCAAGCAGCTCGAGAACGACCCGATCGAAAAGGCCGGCGCCTCGGGCGGCGCCTTGCGCAAGGGTTCGGTCGTTACCGGCTCGGTCACGGAAGTGAATGACGGCGGCATCGAAGTGGAAATCGAAGGCGGCGTGCGCGCCTTCATCCGCCGTGCCGACCTGGCCCGCGACCGCAACGACCAGCGCCCGGAACGCTTCGGCAAGGGCGACAAGGTCGACGCGCTGGTGACCAGCATCGACAAGGCCAGCCGCAAGGTCAGCCTGTCCATCAAGGCCCGCGAAATCTCGGAAGAGAAGGAAGCCGTGGCGCAGTTCGGGTCCTCGGATTCGGGCGCCAGCCTTGGCGACATCCTGGGCGCGGCCCTCAAGAAGAAGACCCCCAAGAAGAAGGGTGCCGCCGCCGAGGCCGACGACGAGGAGTAATCCTTACCGGCATCGCAACAACAGGGGCGCGGAGCAATCCGCGCCCTTTTTGTTTGGCCGCCGTGAACCCAAAAGGGCACTGAAGCGTACAGACAAAGGTTGGGGGTTTTTCAGAATCACTCTAGCAATTCACCCACATCACTGATGAGGAGTTGAGTCATGGCAAAGAAGAAGAGCAAGCTGGCCGCACGCGCCGCCGAACTGGAAGCCGCGGTTGCGGGTCTGTTCAGTGGGGTTACCGCACCGGCCAAGAAGAAGAAAAAGAAGAAGGCCAAGAAGGCCAAGGTCGTGAAGGCCGCCAAGAAGGTCGTCACCAAGGCCAAGAAGACCGCCAAAAAGGCCGTCAAGAAGGCCAAGAAGAAGTCCAAAAAGAAGTAGTTTTGGCTTGCATACGGTCAGAGGCGCTGCCCCCTGGGCGGCGCCTCTTTCTTTTGGGGCCTTCCTTTTGTTCAGGGCCCGGCTAGAGTTCCCCAAAATATAACAAGGGGGACGCACATGACCTTTCATCGCCTTCTGATCGTGGCCGCTCTGGCGGCTTTGCCTCTGGCGGCTTCGGCCCAGACCCAGGGGGCGCCGGCGCCTGCTGCGCCGCACACCACCGGCTTTGACGCCTTTGTCTACCAGCCGGCGGCCGATGTGGCGGCGATGACCCACCGCACCGACGGCAAGCCCCAGTCCAAGATCGTGATCGATCACGAAAACTACTTCATCGAATATGTCACACGGGTCATCAACACCAACGCCGAGGCCCATAACCACTGGTACGATTACATCCATGTGCTGGAGGGCGAAGGCTCCATCACCTATGGCGGCACCCAGGAAGGCGGCACCGATTCCGGCCTGGGCGAGATCCGCGGCGGCAAGCTGGTGGGCGGCAAATTCCAGATCCTGAAGCCTGGCGACCGGCTGGTGATCCCGCCCGGCATGCCGCACATCTTCACGGCCACGCCGGGCCACACCTTTACCTACCTGATCTTCAAGCAGCGGGTTTGAAGCCCCAAAGGAGTTCTCGCATGCGTATCCTGATCGCTATGGCCGTCCTGGCCGCCATCCCCGCCTTGGCCCAGACCGCCGCCAAGACCCCGTTCACCGCCGTCGAAAACCTGTCGCCGGAAAAGACCGTGCGCCATGTCACGGGTGCGGAACTGGAAGCGACCATGAAGAAGGGCATGACCCCGGGGGCTTTCTATTCCCAGATCCTGCTGTCCAAGCATGACGGCTACCAGATCATCAACACCATCCGCGACAAGGACGGCCAGGCCGAAGTCCATGCCGACTGGAACGACAATCTTTTCGTCCAGGAAGGCGAGGCCAATTTCGTCACCGGCGGCACCCAGGTGGACGCCAAGGACACCGCACCGGGCGAAAAGCGTGGCACCTCCATCAAGGGTGGGGCGACCGCAACCATGCGGGCCGGCGATTACTTCTTCGTGCCGGCCGGCACGCCGCACCAGATGCTGGTCCCGGCGGGCAAGCGCATCCGCTTCATCGCCTTTAAAACGCACAAGTAGGCGCTGCTAGGACGCTTCGCCCAGAAGTTCGACCTTCTTGGGCCGCCACAACAGGTTCACCGCCAGCCCGCCCATGATCAGCAGGCAGGCGATGATTTTCCAGGCGGGCAGGGACTCGCCCAGCACCAGCGTCGAGGCGCCCATGCCGAATACCGGCACCAGCAGGGACAGCGGCGCCACCGTGCCGGCGGGATAGCGTGACAAGAGCCAGGCCCACATGGTGTAGCCGAACAGGGTGTTGGCCGCGCTCTGCCAAACCAGGGTCGGCCAGATGATCCAGCTTGCCGTCGACACGTCGTGCAGGATGCGGGTGGGGCCTTCCAGCAGCAGCGATGCGGCCAACAGGCCTGGCATGGCGAACAGGCTGGCCCACACCACATAGGCGACCGGGTTCATCGGGGTGCCTCTGGCGGCGGCGGCGCGGGCCGCTTCCCGTGTTGTCTGGTTGCTGATGGCCCAGCACATGGCCCCGCCCAGGGTCAGCGCCAGGCCCGTCAGCGTGATGCCCTGGCCGTTATGCGCCAGGATCACGGCGATCCCGCCCACCGCCAGCAACAGGCCCAGCAGGTGATGCAGCTTCGGCTTCTCGCCCGTGCGCTGGGCGGCGACCGCGATGGTGAAGAACACCTGGGTCTGCATTACCAGCGAGGCCACGCCGGGCGAGATGAAGCCGTTCATGGCGATGTAAAGCAGGCCAAACTGTCCCGTGCCGACACTGGCGCCGTAGAGAAACAGACTGCCCCAGGAAACGTTGGGCTTCTTGAAAAACAGGATGGCGGGAAACAGGGTCAGGGCGAAACGGAAGCCGGCCATCAGCAGCGGCGGCAGCATGCCCAGGCCCCAGCGCACCACCACGAAATTGCTGCCCCAGATGAACATGACCAGCACGCCCAATGCCAGATCACGCGTGGACAGATGCGTCGCGGTTCTGGACGTCATGCCGCCCCGCCGCGGATGGCGCTTTTGCGCGGCCGCCACAACAGGTTCACCGCCAGCCCGGCCATGATCAGCAAGGTGGCACCGATTTTCCAGAGCGGCAGGGGCTCGTGCAGGATGACGGCGCTGGCGCCAAAGCCGAACACCGGCACCAGCAGCGACATGGGCGCCACCGTGGCGGCCGGATAGCGCGACAACAGCCAGGCCCAGCAGGCATAGCCGAACATGGTGTTGCCGACCGATTGCCAGACGACCGCCGCCCAGGTGACCGGGGTGGCCTGGCCAATGCCATTCAGGATCGCGGCAGGCCCTTCCAGAGCCAAGGACAGCGCCAGCAGCGGCGGCACCGCGAACAGCGCCGCCCACACCACATAGGCCAGCATGTTGACCTTGCCGGCCTCGCGGCTGGCCTGGTTGCCGAAGGCCCAGCCCATCGCCGCCACCAGCACCAGCGCCACGCCCGCCAGGGTCGCGCCGTCGCCGTTATGCGACGCGATCACGCCCATGCCCGCCAGCGCCAGGGCGAAGGCCGCGATCTGGTGCGGCTTGATCCGCTCACCGGTGCGCAGCATGGAAAGCCCGATGGTGAAGAAGACCTGCATCTGCACCACCAGCGACGCCAGCCCCGGCGAGATGCGGCCATGCATGGCGATGAACAGGATGCCGAACTGGAACAGGCCGATGGCCACGCCATAGATGGCAAGGTTCGACCAGGGCACGTTTGGCTTCCTGAGGAAGAAAACGGCCGGGAAGAAGACAAACAGGAAGCGCAGGGTGGCGAAGAACAGGGGCGGCAAGGCGTTCAGCCCCAGCCGGATCACCACGAAATTGGTGCCCCAGACGAACACGATCGCCATCGCCAGCAATGCGTCGCGCCAGGAAAGTTGCGGTGACATGAATATCCCCGAGTCGGGGCAACTATAGAGGTTCCGCCCGCGCCCTGGTCTGCAAATGCGGCATGGCGGACCCCGGCTTGGGCGGCATTTGCCGGATATTTTAAAGGCATTTCAAAGGCAGGCGAAACCGCAGGGCAGGAAGTGCATTGGATAATCACACATCCCACTGCGCGGAGCCGCCATGAATTTCCTTCACATGCTTGCAGCCTTGTTCTGGGCTCCGGTCCCCAAAACGCGCAAGGTGCGCCATGTGTGGTGGCCCGCCTCGCCGGGTCTGCTATGAGCGACGGCAAAGCCGACAAGTCCGCGCCCGTTCCGGTGGAGATGCCCATGTCCCAGGGCAAGGACGGCAAGGTGCCCGACAAGGTGGTGCCGGTCCCCGCCGACGATCCCGCTGTGGCCACCCTGGCCGACGACCTCCACGCCAATGCCTGAGCGGCTGTAACCTCGGCGCCTTGCCAGCGAACTCCCTGCAGACGTGCTAGAAGCCGTGCGGGAGTTGAACGTCATGATCCTGTTTCTGTTGTCCTATCTGGGCGGCGTGCTGACCATTCTCAGTCCCTGCATCCTGCCGGTTCTGCCGTTTGTGTTCGCGCGCTCGGATCAGCCCTTTGTGCGCTCCGGGCTGCCGCTGCTGCTGGGCATGGCCGTGACCTTTGCCGCCATCGCCACCCTGGCGACCCTAGGTGGAAGTTGGGCGGTGCATGCCAATCAATGGGGCCGCATCGCCGCCATGGTGCTGCTGACCCTGTTTGGTCTCACGCTTTTGCTGCCGTCACTGGCCGACCGGCTGACGCGCCCGCTGGTGGCGCTGGGCTCACGTCTTTCCAACCAGGCCAATGAAGCGGGGCAGGGCAGCATCGGCGCCTCGCTGCTGCTGGGCGTGGCGACGGGCCTGTTGTGGGCGCCCTGCGCCGGCCCGATCCTGGGCCTGATCCTGACCGGCGCCGCCATCAAGGGCGCCAGCGCATCCACCACGCTCCTGCTGCTCTTCTATGCTGCCGGCGCCGCCACCTCGCTGGCCGCCGCCTTGCTGGTCGGCGGCAAGCTGTTCGCCGCCATGAAGCAATCCTTGGGCGCGGGCGAATGGATTCGCCGCGTGCTGGGCTTGCTGGTGTTGGCGGGTGTCGCCGCCATCGCGCTGGGTCTCGATACCGGCCTTCTCACCCGGTTGTCGCTGACCCGCACCACCGGGGTGGAGCAATCGCTGCTGGAAAAAGTCGGCCTGGGTCGCAAGACGGAAAATACCGCCGTCGCCGGCAGCAATCTTCCGACCGAGGGCACCATGCCGGAGCTGAACGGCGCGGTGGAATGGCTGAACTCGCCGCCGCTGACCCGCGCCCAGTTGCG
>CANGRN010000055.1 GCA_947455695.1 Alphaproteobacteria bacterium | reverse complement strand
CGTGCCGCCTTGGCGCGGCTGTAATTTGCCACCTGTCTGCACTTGACCTGCAGCAGGTCAAATCCGGCGCGGCAACGTGCTGCGACAATGGGCGATCTCCGCAACGACACAGGTACGCTGTCCCATGACCACTTACGCTCCGCTCCAGAACGACACCTTTTTGCGCGCCTGCATGCGCCAAGCCACGCCCTACACGCCACTGTGGCTGATGCGCCAGGCCGGGCGCTACCTGCCCGAGTACCGGGAATTGCGGGCCAAAGCGGGCTCCTTCTGGAAGCTGGCGCTGACCCCCGACTATGCCGCGGAAGTGACCCTGCAGCCGATCCGCCGTTTCGGCTTTGATGCGGCCATCCTGTTCTCCGACATTCTGACCGTGCCCGAGGCGCTGGGCCAGAAAGTAACCTTTACCGAGGGCGAAGGCCCCAGTCTGGTACCGGTGAAATCCACCCAGGGTTTCGACACCGATCGCGAAAACTGGTCCAGCTATTTTGAGCCGGTCTACGAGGCGTTGCGCCTGACCCGGGCGGGCCTACCCCCAGAGACCACCTTGCTGGGCTTTGCGGGCGCGCCCTGGACCTTGGCGACCTATCTGGCAGCCGGAGCAGGGGGCGATGAACAGAAAGCTGCCAAGCTCTGGGCCTACCGCGATCCACAGGGCTTCGCGGGCCTTTTGGATATTTTGGGGGAATGTGTCGGCTTCCACCTGATCCGCCAGATCGATGCCGGCGCCGATGCGGTGCAGATCTTCGACAGCTGGGCGAGCGGGTTGCCGGCTGCGCTGTACGAACAGGTCGTGGTCGCGCCCACCAAAAAGATCGTCGCCCAGGTTCGCGCGGCAAGGCCGGGCGCCAGGATCATCGGATTTCCCCGCGCCGCCACCTTGGCCGGTTATGAAAATTATGTCCGCGTCACCGGTGTGGATGCCGTGTCGCTGGATACCGCGGCCCCGATGGACTGGGCGGCGAAGAACTTGGGCTGCGCGGTGCAGGGCAATCTGGACCCCATCGCCCTGATCGCCGGCGGCGCCGCGCTGGACCGGGCAGTGGACAACATCCTGACGGCGACGGCGGGCAAGCCGCACATCTTCAACCTGGGCCATGGCATCCTGCCGGAAACGCCGATCGCCCATGTCGAACAATTGCTGAAGCGCATCCGCGCATGAAGATTGCTGTTGTCCTGTTCAACCTGGGGGGGCCGGATTCCCCGGAAGCCGTCGAGCCGTTCCTGCGCAATCTGTTTTCCGATCCCGCCATCATCAGCCTGCCGGCGATCATCCGGTTGCCGCTGGCGCGATACATCGCCAAAAAACGCGCGCCCATCGCGCGCAAGATCTATGAGCAGATCGGTGGGTCCTCGCCGATTTTCCCGGAGACGCGCCGCCAGGCCGATGCGCTGCAGGCAGCGCTGTCCCGCGATGGCGTCGAGGCCAGGGCGTTTGTCGCCATGCGCTGCTGGCATCCCTTCAGCGATGGCGCGGCACAGGCTGTCAAAGCGTTTAACCCCGATAGAATCGTGCTTTTGCCGCTCTATCCGCAATATTCCACCTCCACCACGGCTTCGTCCGTCAAGGACTGGCATCGCGCGGCCAAAAAGGCGGGGCTGACCGCGCCGACAGCGCGAGTGTGCTGCTATCCTTGGGAGCAAGGCTTTGTTGCCGCCTCGGTGGCGAAAATTCGCGAGGCGATGGCGGGCGCGCGTACGGATATCTCCTATCGCCTGCTGCTGTCGGCGCATGGATTGCCCAAGCGCATGATCGACAAGGGCGACCCGTATCAGTGGCAGGTCGAGCAGAGCGCGGCCGCCATCGTCAAGGCGCTGGACATGCCGCAGCTGGAGCCGGTGGTCTGCTACCAGAGCAAGGTGGGGCGCCTGGAATGGATCGGGCCGGCCACGGACGCGGAGATTGCCCGCGCCGGCGCCGACGGCAAGGGCGTGATCGCGGTGCCGCTGGCCTTTGTCAGCGAACATTCCGAAACCCTGGTCGAGCTGGACATCGAGTATCGCCATCTGGCGGCGGAATCCGGCGTGCCGGACTATCGCCGGGCCGCCACGGTGGGGTCACATTCGGATTTCATACAGGGCCTGGCCGGCCTTGTGCGGAGCGCGGTGGACGGCAAAACTGTTACCTGCGCCGAGGGGCGCATTTGTCCGACCGGTCATAAACGCTGCGGGTATGGAGAACGCTGATGGACGCGCTGCGCAACGAACTGTCCAATTACATTCCCTGGTTCCTGGCCTTCCACCTGATCGCGGTGGTGGCCTGGATGAGCGCCATGCTCTATCTGCCGCGGCTGTTCGTCTATCACACCGAGGCGGCGCCGGGCTCGGAATCCAGCGAGCGCTTCAAGGTGATGGAGCGCAAATTGCTCAAGGCGATCATGAACCCGTCCATGATCGCGGTGTGGATCCTGGGCCCGCTGCTGGCCTGGCTGACCGGCGCCTATCTGGACACCTGGATGCAGATCAAATTCGCGCTGGTGATCATCATGAGCGGCATGCACGGATTGTTCGTGCGCTGCTGGCGCGACTTCGCCAATGACCGCAACACCCACAGCGCCCGCTTCTACCGGATCGTCAACGAAGTGCCGGCGCTGCTGATGGTGCTGATCATCATCCTGGTGAAGGTCCAGCCTTTCGGTGAATAGACCGCCTTGGGCGGCGATGAACCGGATGAACCGGTTGAAACATTAATTGCGGGACGGGCCCCAAAAGGGTTTGGCGGCCATATTTGCAAGCCCCGCAAATCGCGCTATAACCACCCCGTCTGATCGACCCACGCAGCAGCGGACCGTGCAAACGGTACAGGGTCAAAACCAACCTCTTTCGATGATCGGTCCTTGGGCCCCCGGCCTATTCCGTGCATCGAAAACCAATTCCCCCTTCTGTTCCAGGTACCGACCATGACTGTCCAAGATGGCCTGCAAGTGATGAAGCTGCAGGATCTCAAGAACAAGAAACCCGCCGATCTGGTGACCTTTGCCGAGGAGCTGGAGATCGAGAATGCCTCGTCCATGCGCAAGCAGGACATGCTGTTCGCCATCCTCAAGGAACTGGCCGAACGCGAAGTCGAGATCACCGGCCAGGGCGTGGTGGAAATCCTGCAGGACGGTTTCGGCTTCCTGCGCTCGCCGGAATCCAACTACCTGCCCGGTCCTGACGACATCTATGTTTCCCCTTCCCAGATCCGCCGCTTCGGCCTGCGCACCGGCGATACCGCCGAAGGTCCCATCCGCGCGCCCAAGGAAGGCGAACGCTATTTCGCGCTGCTGAAGGTCACGACCATCAATTTCGAAGACCCCGAGCAGATCAAGCATAAGGTCCATTTCGACAATCTGACGCCGCTTTATCCGACCAAGGCGCTGAAGATGGAACTGGACGATCCGACCATCAAGGACAAGACCGGCCGGGTCATCGACATCGTGGCGCCGCAGGGCATGGGCCAGCGCGCCCTGATCACCGCGCCGCCGCGCACCGGCAAGACCGTCATCCTTCAGAACATCGCCAAGGCCATCGCCGCCAACCATCCCGACGCCTTCCTGATCGTGCTTCTGATCGACGAACGCCCCGAAGAAGTCACCGACATGCAGCGCACCGTGGTGGGCGAAGTGATTTCCTCGACCTTCGACGAGCCGGCCACCCGCCATGTGCAGGTCGCCGAAATGGTGATCGAAAAGGCCAAGCGCCTGGTCGAGCATCGCCGCGACGTCATCATCCTGCTCGACTCGATCACGCGCCTGGGCCGCGCCTACAACACCGTCGTCCCGTCTTCGGGCAAGGTGCTGACCGGCGGCGTGGACGCCAACGCGTTGCAGCGCCCCAAGCGCTTCTTCGGCGCGGCGCGCAACATCGAGGAAGGCGGTTCGCTGACCATCATCGCCACCGCCCTGATCGATACCGGCAGCCGCATGGACGAAGTGATTTTCGAAGAGTTCAAGGGCACCGGCAACAGCGAAATCATCCTGGACCGCAAGGTCGCCGACAAGCGCGTCTTCCCGGCCATCGACATCATGCGCTCGGGCACCCGCAAGGACGAACTGCTGGTCGAAAAGGGCCAGCTGGCCAAGACCTATGTCCTGCGCCGCATCCTGTCGCCCATGGGCACGGTGGACGCCATCGAGTTCCTGCTCGACAAGCTGAAGTCGGCCAAGAACAACAGCGAGTTCTTCGAGAGCATGAATACCTGATCGGGCGCTTGCCAGAACCAGAAGCGAGATTGGCCGCAACCGGTGTTGCGGCCAATTTCTTTTGTGACGCGTGACGGTGATCGGGTTTCAGACTTTCAGCACAACCGGTTTGAGATCCCCGACCAGGAAAATCCAGGCTGCCGCGCCCGCCGCCGTCACCATGCCTATGAAACCCAGTGCCCAGTCGAACGAGCCCGTCTGCTGGTAGATCACCCCGATCACCAGGGGCGTGACGATGCCCGACAGGTTGGCGGCGGCGCTGAACAGGCTTCCCACCATCCCCAGTGTGCCGGGCGGCGCGACTTCCGACAGGGCGGTCCAGCTGGAGGACGACATGGCTTGGGCAAAGAAGGCCAGCGAGAGGATCGCCACGACCAGCGCGTCACTTTGCACATAGTTGGCCAGCACGATGGTGGTCGCCAGAACAAGTCCCATGATTACCGGCAGCTTGCGTGACAGGTTGAGTGAGGCGCCGCGCGCCAGCAGGAAATCCGACAGCCAGCCGGCGAAGAGTATGCCGAAGAAGCCGGCGATATAGGGCAGTGACGACAAGGCGCCCATTCTGATCCACGCCATGTGCCGCACCGTGACCAGATAGGTGGGAAACCACGTCAGGAAGAAGACGAAGGTGGAATAGGCGGCGAACTGCGCCGCGCACAAGGCGATGATCTGTGGCTGGCGCGCCAGCGCCCACAGCAAGGCGGGGGTGAATTGCGACGTCTCCGCTTGCGTGCGGCCACCGCCCTTTTTGATCAGCTCCAGCTCGGCATGGTTGACCGCAGGATGCTCGGCAGGCTCGCGGTAAACCCGCCACCAGATCGGCGCCAGCAACAGGCCCGCCGCGCCGCTGACCAGGAACAATGCGCGCCAGCCATGCGCGTTCATCAGCCACAGCAGCAAAGGCGTGGCGAAGCCCAATGCCACATATTCGGCGGACGTGTAGACGCCGATGGCGCGGGCGCGCTCGCTCCTTGGAAACCAGGCGCCCACGATGGAGTTGTTGGCGGGAAAACAGGGCGCCTCGAACAGGCCCAGCGACAAGCGCCAGCCTAACAGCGAAGCAAAACCTGTCGCCGTGGCGTGCATCAGGGTGGAAAGCGACCAGCCCGCGATGGCCACTAGATAGGTCAGCCGTGCCCCAAACCGGTCCAAGGCCAGCCCACCCGGCAATTGGGCGGCGAAATAGCTCCAGGAAAAAGCCGAAAAGATCAGCCCCATCGCCAACGGCGACAGCGCGAAGTCGCGGGCGATGGCGGGCGATGCGATGCCGATGATCGCCCGGTCGAGATAATTGGCCGTCACCCCCAGGCTGATCAGAGCCAGAATGGCGAAGCGCGTTCGGCTGGGCGTCATGCGCCGCCGCTCACGGCGTCAGGATCGTCGCGCCGGTGGTTTTTTTGCTGGTCAGCGCATCATGCGCCAGGTGTGCATCCTTCAACGCATAGCGCTGGTTGATCGCAACCTTCACCGCGCCCGACGCAATCACCGCGAACAGGTCATCGGCGCAGGCCTGCAATTCGGCAGCCGTGCTGGTGTAATGCGCCAGGGTCGGGCGGGTGACGAACAGAGAACCCTTGGCCGCCAGGATCGCCGGCGAGAAGGGATCGACCGGGCCCGACGCATTGCCATAGGTCACCATGATGCCGCGCGGTTGCAGGCAATCCAGACCGGCCAGGAACGTGTCCTTGCCGATGGAGTCGTACACCACCGGTACGCCCTTGCCGCCGGTGATATCGCGCACCTGCTTTTCCCAGCCCGCGTCCTTGGAGTTCAGCACATGGGCGCAGCCATTGGCTTTTGCCAGCGCGACCTTCTGAGGCGAGGTGGTGGTGCCGATCACGGTGGCGCCCAGATGCTTGGCCCATTGCACGCCGATTTGGCCGACGCCGCCGGCGGCGGCATGAAAGACGATAGTTTCGCCCGCCGCCACGCGATGAATCTGGCGCAGCAGATATTGCGCCGTCATGCCCTTGAGCAAAATCGCGGCGGCGGTCTCGTCGCTGATGCCGGCCGGAAGCTTCACCAGCTTGGTGGCCGGAACATTGTTGGCTTCTGCATAGGAGCCGATGGCGCCGCTGGAGTAGCCGACGCGGTCGCCGATCGAAAAGCCGGTGACGCCTTCGCCGATGGCCGCCACCGTGCCGGCCGCTTCCGAGCCAAGGCCGCTGGGCAGCGGCAAGGCATACAGGCCGGTACGGTGATAGGTGTCGATGAAATTGACGCCGATGGCGGTGTGCCTGACCTGCACCTGGCCCTTGGCGGGCGCAGGCAGGTCGTAATCGACATATTGCAGCACATCGCTGCCGCCGGTCTTTTCGAAGCGAATGGCTTTGATCATCGGATGCCTCTCAGATCAATTTCTCTCTCACGCCCTGTTGCCGCGGCCCGCTTCGCGGGCGCTCGGCCGGCAAAAGGTCCACCCGACCTTTTGCTTTCGGCCTCACGGGCGGAGGGGGTCATGGTTATGCGCGGACCTGCTGTTGGCCGCGCAACTGTGGCGGCAGGGTCAGGGCGTCGGCCAGGGCCACGGCGGTGGTGAAGCCGTTGGAGCAGGTGCCCGCCTGGCAGATGTACGCGGTGGGCTGGCCGCCCTCCATGCCGCGTCCATAGGCGGGATGCTGTTCCGGCAAGGTGGTGCCCGGTTCGATCTGCAACACCATGCCGTTGGGCACAGGCTTGCTCCAGTAAGCGCGGATCAGTTCCTGGGTCTTGGAATTGCCCTTGTGACCGATCACCACCACCATCAGGCTGTTGACCAGATATTCGAAGCCCACGAAGTAGCCGCCCGATCCCTGGATCATGCGGTTGGCTTCATTGCCGAAAGTCACGGCCAGCAGCGAGCAGCGGCTCATGTAATCGGTGCTGCCGGTGAGCAGCGCCAGGCGGGTCAGCACGATCAGCATGGTGCCGTTGACGCTGGGAGCGGGATTGTCGAACAGCATGCGCGGACGCACGAACAGCTGTTCGGCATCGTCGGCATAGAAGCAGTAGCCGTTGATCTGGGTGTTCCAGAAATGATCGTCCAGCACCTTGGTCCAGGCCTTGGCCTGGTCGATGAAGCGCTGGTCGTTCGTCACTTCCCACAGTTGCAGGGCGGCGCGGGCCATGTTGGCATAATCGTCGGCGATGCCGGTGCTGCCCTTGAGATGGGAGAGGCGGTCGCCGTCGCCCAAGAGCTTGATGATCCCGTCGAACGCCCTGGTCGCCGCTTCAATCCATTCGGGCTTTTCGAACACCATGCCGGCGCGGGCGATGGCCGCGATGGCCAGGCCGTTCCAGTCGGCCAGCACGCGGTCGTCGCGGGTGGGCGCGGTGCGCTTGGCGCGGGCGGCCAGCAGCAT
>CANGRN010000054.1 GCA_947455695.1 Alphaproteobacteria bacterium | reverse complement strand
GGCGGTCGGCATCGAGCGCGCCCTTGGACAGGCCGGTACGCGCCTGCTTGCGCGTCTTGGCGTCGGCGATGATGGCCTTCAGGGTGGCGCTGTCGTGATCGGACAGATCCAGAAAGTGCTTGGGCTTGGTTTTCAGGGGCGCGTTCATTGGGCGGCTGCTTTCTGCGCTTCGATCTGCGAAGCGGTCTTGTTCAACAAATCCAGTCCTTCGCGGGCTTCTTCCTCGGTCAGGGTCAAGGGCGGCAGCAGGCGCACGACATTGTCGCCCGCCGGCAGGACCACCAGCCCGTTGGCGCGGGCCGCGGCGATGAAGGCGGCTGCGTCGGTCTTCATCTTCAGGCCGATCATCAACCCCTGGCCGCGCACGCTTTCAAATACGCCCGGATGGGCCGCCGTCAGCGCACCCAGTTGCTGGTGCAGGTAGCCCGCGATCTTGCCCACATGGTCCAGGAAGCCGGGCTCCAGGATCATGTCGATGGCTTCATTGCCCACCGCCATGGCCAGCGGATTGCCGCCATAGGTGGTGCCGTGGGTGCCCACGGTCATCCCCTTGGCCGCCTCGGCGGTGGCCAGCACCGCGCCGACGGGGAAACCACCGCCCAGCGCCTTGGCCACGGTCATGATGTCGGGCGTGATGCCCAGCCAGTCATAGGCGAAGAACTTGCCGGTGCGGCCAAGGCCCGTCTGGATCTCGTCGAAGATCAAGAGAATGCCATTGTCGTCGCAAAGCTTGCGCAGGGCCTTGAGGAAATCCGGCGCAATCTGCTTGACGCCGCCTTCGCCCTGCAAGGGCTCGATGATGATGGCGGCGGTTTGCGGGCCGACCACCTTCTTCACCGCCGCGATGTCGCCGCCAAGATCACCCTTCAAGGCAACCTGGTCGAAACCGGCCATCTTGGGACCAAAGCCTTCAAGGTACTTCTCATTGCCGCCGGCATTGATGGCGGCATAGGTGCGGCCGTGAAAGGCGCCCTCGAAGCTGACGATATGGAAGCGCTCGGGATGGCCGCCGGCAAAGTGGTAGCGCCGCGCCATCTTGATGGCGAGTTCGATCGCTTCGGTGCCCGAATTGGTGAAGAACACCGTGTCGGCAAAGGTATTGGCGACCAGCTTCCTGGACAGGCTTTCCTGGCCCGGCACCCGGTATAGGTTGGAGGTGTGCCACAAGGTCTGGGCCTGTTTGGTCAGGGCCGAAACCAGCCGCGCATTGGCATGGCCAAAGGCGTTGACGGCGATGCCCGCCCCGAAATCCAGGTATCGCTTGCCATCCTCGGCGAAAAGGTAGGAACCCTCGCCACGGACGAATGCGACATCCGTCCGGTTATAGGTGGGAAGCAAAGCCGGGAACACGGGATAACTCCTCTGGTTGGAAGGCGGTCCGGCTCACGCCTGACGCCTTTGTTGGGGTGGTCCGGCTTTCGCCTAACGCCCCGGTACGGATTGAAATAAAAATACAAAGCAAGGCTGGGAAGCCCCGTTTATCTGCTTTCCGTGACGGTCCTACAACCCCGCCACCAGCCGGCATGGGCGGTATGCGGCCCTGTCGGTACCCCCGGATTCATGTGGACAAGGGGTTGAGAGTGCACCGCAGCGCTTGTGCAGGTTAACGACGGGGATACTGTATCTGGTGACCGGGGGGGTTGAAAGAACCCGCCCTGGCCCAGCAGGAGCGAGAGCCATGACACAGGCAAATTGGTCGGACGACCGCGTCGAACAGCTCAAGACTTTGTGGACCGAGGGTCTCTCGGCCAGCCAGATCGCCCGCGCCTTGGGCGGGGTCACCCGCAACGCCGTTATCGGCAAGGTCCACCGCCTGGGCCTGGCCGGCCGCGCCAGCCCGTCCCGTTCCGAACGCCCGCGCCTGCCCATGGCGCCCAAGGTGCCGTCGGTGCGCAGCCATACCCCGCCCGCCCCGGTGGTCGAGGAAGATCCCCTGCAGCTGGAAGACGGCAGCCACGCCACGGTGCTGACCATTTCCGACCGCATGTGCCGCTGGCCGATCGGCGATCCCGCCGCATCCGAATTCCACTTCTGCGGCCACAGCCCCAAGTCCGGCTCGCCCTATTGCGAAGCCCATGCCCGCAAGGCCTATCAGCCCCAGCAGACCCGCCGCGAGGTCAAGGACAACAAGGGGCGGATGGTTGGCTGACCTGCGCAGGCAGGCTGGCATCTGACGGCCATGTCATGGCAATGTTTTCGCCATGAGCGTCTATGAATTTTCCGCGCCCCTGCTGAACGGCGAGCATGTCTCGCTGAACCGCTGGCGCGGGCGGGTGCTGCTGATCGTCAATACTGCCAGCGCCTGCGGGCTGACGCCGCAATATGCGGGGCTGCAGAAGCTGCATGAAAAGCTGGAGCGCGACGGCCTGACGGTACTGGGCTTTCCCTGCAACCAGTTCATGTCCCAGGAGATGGGCACCGAGAGCGAGATCACCCGCTTCTGCCGCGAGAATTTCGGCGTCACCTTCCCCATGTTCTCGAAGGTGAACGTCAATGGCGGCAAGGCCCATCCCTTGTTCCGCCATCTCAAGACAAAGAAGCGCGGCTTCCTGGGCACGCCCATGATCAAGTGGAATTTCACCAAGTTCCTGGTGAACCGCGAAGGCCAGACCGTGGCGCGCTACGCGCCCAAGGTGGTGCCGGAAGCGCTCGAAGCGCCGATCCGCAAGCTGCTCTAGGCGGCGCTGGTCGCAGCGCTGGCGGAGTCCAGCGAGTATCCCGCCGAGCGCACGGTGCGGATCGGATCGACGGCGCCTTCGATGTTCAGCGCCTTGCGCAACCGGCCGACATGCACATCCACGGTGCGCGCCTCGACATAGACATCGCTGCCCCACACCGCATCCAGCAGTTGCTCGCGGCTGAACACCCGGCCCGGATGCTGGATCAGGTGATCCAGCAAGCGGTATTCGGTGGGACCCAGATGCACTTCGGTGCCGGCGCGGCGCACCCGGTGGGCGGCGCGGTCCATCTCGATATCGCCCACGGCGATCACATCTTCCGCCAGCGAGGGACGGATACGGCGCAGCACGGCGCGCAGGCGCGCGAGCAGTTCGGTCATGGAGAAGGGCTTGGTCAGATAGTCGTCGGCGCCGGTATCCAGGCCCCGGATGCGGTCCGATTCCTCGCCCCGCGCCGTCAGCATGATGATCGGAACATTGCGGGTTTCCTGGCGGCCGCGCAGGCGGCGGCAGACCTCGATGCCCGAAAGCTGAGGCAGCATCCAGTCCAGCACCACCAGGTCGGGCTGTTCTTCGGCGGCAACCAAAAGCGCTTCCTCGCCATCGCGTGCTTCCAGCACCCGATAACCTTCGCGCTCCAGATTGTAGCGCAGCAGGGTGACCAGCGCGCCTTCATCCTCGGCAACCAGGACGGTGGGTTTGCTCATGCGTGTGTCTCGTAGGGGACGGCGGTTTCGCTGGTGATGTCCGCCTTGGGGCGGTTGTTGGCCAGATGTCCGGCGCGCACCATGTGGTAGACGACCTCGGCAATGTTGGTGCAATGGTCGCCGCTGCGTTCGATATTCTTGGCGACGAACAGCAGGTGCGTGCACAGCCCGATGGTGCGCGGATCTTCCATCATGTAGGTCAGCAGTTCGCGGAAAAGGCTGTTGTAGATCTCGTCGATCTCGCCATCGCGGTTCCACACCGCTTCGGCTTCCTCGGCATTGCGGTTGGAGAAGGCATCCAGCACCTGCTTGAGCTGGTTCTGCGCCGCCTTGCCCATGCGGGCCAACGACTGCGTCAGGCGGATCGGGGGTTCGCGGTTCAGCACCATGGCGCGCTTGGCGATGTTCTTGGCCAGATCGCCGATGCGTTCCAGTTCCGCCGCGGTCTTGATCGCGGCCAGCGTCTCGCGCAGGTCCACCGCCATGGGCTGGCGCAGGGCCAGAAGCTTCAGGGCGCGTTCTTCAATTTCCTGCTGGATCTCGTCGATGCGGGCATCGCCGCCCACGGCGCGTTCGGCCGCGGTCGAGTCGCGCCGGGCAATCGCTTCGATGGCGGCGGCAAACTGGGCCTCGGCTAGGCCGCCCATCTGGGCGACCAGCGCGGACAGGGCTTCCAACTGCTCCCCAAAGGACTTGACGGTATGCTCGGTCATCGCGCGGTTTCCATCTGGTGTGATGACCGCTTAAGCGGTTCACGCCACTCCTATGCGACTATTTTATAACATTTCCGTGACAGGCTCGGGAGCGGGCGCTTTTGCCGGGATTTCCGCGGGTGCGGCTGGCAGAAAGACCTTAAAAGTGCTGCCCTCCCCCAGCTGGCTTTCGATGCTGAGACGGCCCTGGTGGCGGCTGACGATGTGCTTGACGATCGCCAGGCCCAGCCCCGTGCCGCCCCGTTCGCGGGACCGTTTGACGTCCACCCGGTAGAATCGCTCGGTCAGGCGGGGGATGGCGCTGGGGGCGATGCCTTCGCCATCGTCGCGCACCGCCGCAAAGACCTGGCCGTCGGACCGGCCGACCGTGATCCGCACCGTGCCGTTCTCGCGGCCATACTTGATGGCATTGTGGATCAGGTTCTGGAACAGCTGCACCAGCTCGTCCTGGTCGCCATTCACCTCGGGCACGTCTGCCGCTGCGTCCACCACCACGGTAATGCCGTCCTGCGCCGCCAGCAGCTTCAGCGCCGCCGCCGCCTGGCGCACCACGCTTTCCAATCCCACCCGGCCTTGCGGCTTCACATGCTCGTTCATCTCGATGCGGCTGAGCGACAGCAAATCGTTGATCAGCCGGCGCATGCGCGCGGTTTCGTTGGTCATGATTTCCAGGAACTGTTCCCGCGCTTCGGTATCGTCCTTGGCGGGCCCGCGCAGGGTCTCAATGAATCCTGACACCGCCGCCAGCGGGGTGCGCAATTCGTGGCTGGCATTGGCGATGAAGTCGGCGCGCAACTGTTCGCTGCGCCGGACCATGGTGAGATCGTGCAGCAGCAGCACGGTCACCGGCGGCGCCACGCTGATGCGCGTGGCATAGGCCTGGAAGTGCCGCTCCACGGGCACTGGCAAGGTGAGCGGAACGTCGGCGGACTCGCCGCGCCCCGCGCCGGCGATTGCCGCCAGCACTTCGGGATTGCGCAAAACAGACGAAGCGCGCTTGCGGTCCAGCCCCGGCCCCAGCACCTCGCGCATGAACTGGTTGGCGAACAGCACCATTTCGTCATCGTCCAGCAGCATCACCGGCATGGGCAGACGTTCGAGCAACAGGCGGGTCAGCGGCGGCAGCAGCGCCAGGGGCTCGTCCGGGTTCTGTTCGGGGGGCCGCAGGATCGGCTCCTGGAAAGTGACGAACTGCATGATCAGCACGGCCGCCAGCCCCAGGGCCACCAGGCCCCAGAACAGGGTCGGCCCCGCGAACACCACCGCCGCCCCCCCGGCGGTCATGCCGATGACAAGGGGCCAGGCATGGCTGCGCAGGCGTGCAAGCGATTCCAGCATCGGGCCAATATAGCCTCGATTGCGACGATCCGGTAACGCCACCGGAGGTTTGCGCAAAACGGTCAAATTGTCCGTATGCGCACAGTTTGGCGGGCAAAAGTGTCGCTGCGGGGCCACCATCGCCCACAAAAGCCCTTGGTATCCGGCATGGGTCTGGAGTTGACGGCGGAAACGCGGCGAACCTGCCCGCAACAGAGGGATAGCATGAGCCAGGTGATTTTGGCCGAGGACGAGACGCAGCTGCGCGGGTTGATCGCGGCCATGCTGACCGCCAGGGGCGTAACGGTGAGCGAGGCGGCCGATGGCGTTGAGGCCTTGCAGCTTGTGAAGGATCAGCCCGGCGCCGCCCTGCTGTTGTCCGACATCGTGATGCCCAACATGGACGGCTATGAACTGGTCGAGGCGTCGCTGAAGCTGCGCCCCGAACTGAAAGTGCTGATGATGACGGCCTATGCCGCGGACCGGCCGCCGCCTTCGGCGCTGCGGGCGCGCGAGATCCGCACCCTGGTCAAGCCCTTCGATCCCGACCGGATGTGCGACCTGGTCGTGGACATGCTTTCCCGCCCCTAATCGATCTGCGATCGTCCGCGCTTGATTTCGGCGCGATGCTTCTTGCCCTCCAGGCGCTTGCGCTTGCTGGACTTGGGCACCTTGGTGGGACGGCGCACCCGCTTTGGCGTGGCCGCTTCGCGGATGATCTCCACCAGCCGCTCGCGCGCATCGGCGCGATTGCGCTCCTGTTCGCGGAAGCGCTGGGCAGTGATTATCAGATCGTGGGCCTGGGTCAGCTTTCCGCTGCGCAGCAAGGTCTCGCGGGCGACATCGGTTAGGCTGGCGGAGGTCAGCACATTGAAACGCAGCTGCACGGCGCTGGATACCTTGTTGACGTTCTGCCCGCCGGGACCGGAACTGCGGATGAAGCTTTCTTCCAGTTCCGAATCGGGAATGGAGATGCGGTGGGTGACGAAAAGACTCATGCGCCGAACAACCGGCGCAAGGCGCTTTTGACCAGCTTGCCGCCTTCGTTGCGCGGCAGGACATCCTGGCTGATCCGCAACTGCTGGGGCACCTTGAAAGCGGCCAGCCGCGCGGCAGCGAATTCCCGCAATTCGCCCTCGCTCACATCGATTCCGGGACGCGTCTGGACAAGCGCCGCCGGCACTTCACCCAGGATGGGATGCGGCAGACCGATCAACGCGGCATCGGCCACCGCCGGATGCTGGACCAGGACATTTTCCACTTCGATGCAATAGATGTTCTCGCCGCCACGGATCAGCATGTCTTCGCCGCGGTCCAGGATGGTGCAGAAGCCTTCACTGTCCAGCATGGCCAGATCGCCGGTTTTCAGCCATCCCTCGCGAAAAGAATTGGCCGTGGCGTCGGGGCGATTCCAATAGCCTTTCACGATATTGGGACCAAAAGCCCAAAGCTCGCCCGCGGTGCCGGGTGGCTGCTCCACGCCGTCCTTGAGGATTTTCAGGCCACTGACCGGCAGCGCAGGCCCGCAGCTTCCCGGCCGGTGCAGATAATCTTCCGCCGAATGGGTGGTGCAGGTGGCAGACGTCTCGGTCATGCCCCAGCCCTGTCCCGGCATGGCGCCCAGACTTTCGCGAATGCGCCCCGCCAGGGATGGCGGCGACGGCGCGCCGCCAAAGGTGACCAATTGCAGCGACGACAGATCGCGGCCCCCGGCCTGTTCCAGCAGCGCCAGCGGCACGGCGGGTACTCCGCCCGTCACCACCACGCCTTCGCGTTCGATCAGGTCCAGGGCTTCGTTGGGCTCAAACTTGCGCATCAGCACCAGCTTGCCGCCCGCCGCCATGTTGGGCAGCAGGACCGACAGGCTGCCGATGACGTGGAAAAAGGGCACGGCCAGCAAGGTGACGCGCTGTTTTGTCGGCGGCTTGAGCGCATCGCCACGCCGCAGCGCATTGCGTGCCTCGGAAAAAGGCGCGGCAAAGATATTGGTGGTGAGCGAGCGGTGCGTTCCCAGCGCCCCCTTGGGCGCGCCGGTGGTGCCGGAGGTATAGAAGATGGCGGCATCGTCTTCCGGCGACAGCGGAACATCGGGCATGCCCCCTTCCGGCAAATCCGCCCAATGCCCCGGCGC
>CANGRN010000053.1 GCA_947455695.1 Alphaproteobacteria bacterium | reverse complement strand
TTCCCATTTGCCGGCCTGGGTGGAGGCGTTGGCCTCGGGCAATTCGCGCGCCAGCGCCATCATCAGGGAGATGGCGTGCTCGGCGGTGGTGATGGAATTGCCGAAGGGCGTGTTCATCACGATCACGCCGGCGGCCGTGGCGGCTGGGATGTCGACATTGTCCACGCCGATGCCGGCGCGGCCCACGACCTTCAAGTTCTTCGCGGCCTTCAGCACATCGGCGGTCAGCTTGGTGGCCGAGCGGATGGCAATGCCGTCATACTGGTCGACGATCTTGAGCAGTTCTTCCTTGGACAGGCCGGTCTTCACATCGGCATCGACGCCGCGTTCCTTGAAGATGGCGACGGCGGCGGGGCTGAGCTTGTCGGCGATCAGGACCTTGGGCATGGGGGAAATCCTTCAGTTGAGGGCGGAGGCGCCGGCGGCGCCCACATAGATGGGACGGGACTTGAGCAGGGCTTCGGTCAAGGCGATGGGATTGGTGCGGTCGACACGGTGGAGGTCGAACACCAGGCCGGGGACCTGGGCCTGGGCGGCGTCCTCGATGGCTTTGATCAGCGACTTCCAGTCGCCGCTGGTGTCCATTTCGATGCCGACCAGCGGATGGCGCTCGCCAGGCCGATCGTCAAAACCGACCTTGACCATCCAGGCGGACACCACGTCGGGCCGCGTCCCGAACACCGAGGCCAGCGTCTCCACCAGCGCCGTGGGGTAGTCTTCTTCAATGGTATATTGCGGAATGCCGGCGCCCGGACCGTCCAGCAGCTGCAGGATCTGCTGTGCCGACAACTCCTTGCCATACTCGGAGGCGGGGTTGAGGATCACCGGCGCGCCACGCGTGATGTCCAGAAGATCGCGGCCCCGGATGCTGAGAAACTTCGTTTCCTGCTTCACGAATTCCTGCATCCGCGGCAGGGAGGAAAAGACCGGCAGATATTGCGCGCCGTCCTTCAGGCCCGTGATCAGGTTCAGCTTGCCGCCATCCGACAGGGAAAAAACCTCGGCGGCATTTTCCTTGCCTTCGGCGGTGCCCATCACCAGCAGATCGCTTTCCAGCAGCAGGCGATAAAAGTCCGGTCCGGCGGCGGGATCCTTTGCCGCCCTGACCAGCGCCTGTTCCAGTTCGTTTTCGGAAATGAACGGCATGGGAGTCTCCGTTAACGGGCGATCAGCCTTTGACTTTCGCGAAGGCCCAGTCCAGCCAGGGCGTCAGCGCTTCAATGTCGGCCTTGTCCACCGTGGCGCCGCACCAGATGCGCAGGCCCGCAGGGGCCGCGCGATAGCCGGCGATGTCGAACGCAACGCCTTCCTTGTCGAGCAGGGACGTCATCTTCTTGATCATGTCCTGCTTGGCTTCATCGCCCAGGGCGGTAAAGGCCGGATCGGTGACGGCGATGCAGACGCTGGTGTTGGAGCGGATGGACGCATTCTTGGCCAGGAAACCGGCCCAGTTCGAGTTCGCGACCCACTTTTCCAGCACGTGCAGGTTGTCGTTGGAGCGGCCGATCAACGCCTTCAGGCCGCCCAGGCCTTCGGCCCAGGTGAGGGCATCGAGATAATCTTCCACCGCCACCATCGAAGGGGTGTTGATGGTCTCGCCTTCGAAAATGCCGTCCACGATCTTGCCGCCCTTGGTCATGCGGAAGATTTTCGGCAGCGGCCAGGGCGGGGTGTAGGACTCAAGACGCGCAACAGCGCGGGGTGACAGGACCAGTATGCCGTGCGCGGCTTCGCCGCCCAGCACCTTCTGCCAGCTGAAGGTGGTGACATCCAGCTTGTCCCAGGGCAGGTCCATCGCAAAGGCGGCGCTGGTGGCGTCGCAGATGGTCAGGCCTTCGCGGCTGGCGGGAATCCAGTCGCCATTCGGCACTTTCACGCCGCTGGTGGTGCCGTTCCACACGAACACCGCGTCATGGGCGGGATCATATTGCGTGAGGTCGGGAATCTCGCCGTAAGGCGCCTTGAAGACGCGCGCGTCCTTCAGCTTGAGCTGCTTGACGGTGTCGGTGACCCAGTCCTCGGAAAAGCTTTCCCAGGCGAACAGGTCGACGGGGCGTGCGCCCAGCATGGACCACAAGGTCATTTCGACCGCGCCGGTATCGGACGCCGGCACGATGCCGAGCCTGTAATCAGCAGGCACGCCCAGCAGCTTCTTGGTGCGCTCGATCGCGTCCTTCAGCTTGGCTTTGCCGGGCTTGGAGCGGTGGGAGCGTCCCACCAGTGCGCCCTTGAGGGCTTCGGGTGTCCATCCGGGGCGCTTGGCGCAGGGGCCGGAGGAAAAAAAAGGCCGTGCGGGACGCACAGCCGGAATAACTACGTCAGTCATCGCGGTTCATTCCTTCCAGAATGATAGCACCTCGTTGGGGAGGTGTGGCCCGCCGCCGATATAGGCGCGCATCTACCCCGCGTCAACGCAAAGATTCGCAAAAAGACTGCAGGGAACAGTGCGGCCTGTTGATGCGTTGTCGAAAAGCCGAAAAATGTCAGGAACTTCCATGGCTTCCGTTTCCTCCGACAATGCCGCCAAACCCCGCAAGACGCCGCCCGCGCTCAACCTGCCGATGGACCAGGTGGCGTTCATCATCGTCAAGGCGCGCGAATATGACGTGAAGGAAGAAGACAGCGATCCCGATGAGGGCTCCAATCCGGCCGATGACGGACAGACCGATGTCCTGACCAACAAGGCCGATGATCCGGTACGCGAGGAATTGCTGGGCGCAATTCGCAGCCTGAACGATGACGAACGCATCAAGCTGGTGGCGCTGGCCTGGCTAGGCCGCGGCACCTATGACATCGATGAATGGAAAGAGGCGGTCGCCACCGCGAAAACTGAACATTCGCGGCGCACGGCGGAGTATCTGCTCAACCTGCCGCTGCTGGGCGATTACCTGGAAGACGGCCTGGCCATGTTCGACGAGGGTATTGTCGATGACGCCGACAAGACCGAAGGCGTGGACGGCGAGAATGCGCCGCTGGGCAATATGCGCGACAAGCCCGCCCGCCAGTAATCAGCGCCGTTCTTTTGCGTCGTGTCGCACTACGCTGTCGCTAACGACCGTCGCGCCACAAAATCCCTGGCGCTGAAGGTCAAATCTCAATCTCGCCTGTCAGGTACAATGCGCAAGTGCCCTGGATGACGGTGCGGGCGCCGTCGTCGGTGCACAGCAGATCGCCGCCGCGCGCCGATGCCTGGCGTGCTTTCAAACTTTTCTTGCCCAGCCGCCTGGCCCAGAACGGCGTCAAGGCGCAGTGCGCCGAACCGGTCACCGGATCTTCCGGCACGCCGTAATGCGGCGCGAAGAAGCGCGAGACCATGTCATAGGGTTTGCCGCCGCCGGCCGCGGTGGCCAGCACCGAGCCGGCGCCAACCTGCATCGCCACCTGTTCCAGATCGGCTTTCAACGCCAGCGCCTTCACCTGCTCCGGTGTCTCCCACACAGCGATCAACGCCTTGGCTCCGGCGCCGCCCTTGGCGCTGATATGCAGTTCCTTCGGTGGCGGGCCGCCCAAGGCCTTGCCCAGCGCTTCGGCAAAGCTGGGGGGCGGCGTGAAAGCTTCGCTGCCGGCGGAAGGCAGTGACATGACGTTGCCGCCGTCACCGCGCGTCACCACCAATTCGCCGGAACGCGTGGCGAAACACACTTCGTTCAACGTGGGTTCAATTATGGTGAAGATGATCCAGGCACTGGCCAGGGTGGCGTGGCCGCAGAGATCCACTTCGCGGTTGGGCGCGAACCAGCGCAGGTCATAGGCGCCCGCGCCGGTTTTCACGAAGAACGCGGTTTCCGCGACATTGTTCTCGGCTGCGATGCGCAGCATCAGATCCGCATCCAGCCAGCGTTCCAGCGGCACGATTGCCGCGGGATTGCCTTCCAGCGGCTTGCTGGCGAACGCGTCCACCTGCCAGATCTTCAGCTTCATGGCTTTCCCCTCAATCAGAAGAAAAGCCTATCGCATATGTGAAAGCGCGGAAGCGTATGCGGTGCATACCTCCCCCGCGCGTGCGTCAGCGCGCTTGCATAGGGGGAGGTGGCCGTAGCTGGCTCTTGAGCCAGCGAAGGCCGGAGGGGGCAACTTCTACGCGGGCGCCGGCAGGGCCGCGGTGTTCATCGCCGCCTTCATGCCGCGCTGAAGCTTTTCAAAGGCCCGCACTTCGATCTGGCGCACCCGCTCGCGGGAAACGCCATATTTCTGCGACAGCTCTTCCAGGGTGGCCGGTTCGTCCTGCAGGCGGCGGGCCTGGATGATGTCGCGTTCGCGGTCGGTGAGGTCCTTCATGGCGCCGGTCAGCAGCGCATGGCGGTTGCCCATTTCCTCGCGCTCGGCCAGGCGGGTTTCCTGGTCGGCGGTATCGTCCGCCAGCCAGTCCTGCCATTCGCTTTCGCCGTCCGAGCGCAGCGGCGCGTTCAGCGAGGCATCACCCCCCGACAGACGGCGGTTCATGTCTGTCACTTCGGTCGCGGTGACGCCCAACTGGTCCGACAGGGTCGCCAGATGCTCAGGGGTCAGGTCGCCTTCCTCGATGGCGCCGATATTGTTCTTGGCCTTGCGCAGGTTGAAGAACAGCTTCTTCTGGGCGGCGGTGGTACCCATCTTCACCATCGACCAGGAACGCAGCACATATTCCTGGATCGAGGCGCGGATCCACCACATGGCATAGGTGGCCAGGCGGAAGCCGCGATCGGGATCGAAGCGCTTGACCGCCTGCATCAGCCCGACATTGCCTTCGGAGACGATCTCGGAAACAGGCAGGCCATAGCCGCGGTAACCCATGGCGATCTTGGCGACCAGGCGCAGATGGGAGGTGACCAGACGGCGCGCGGCCTCCGGGTCCTCATGTTCCTTCCAGCGCTTGGCGAACATGTATTCGTCTTCAGGCGTCAGCAGCGGAAACTTGCGGATCTCTGTGAGATACCGCGACAGACCAGCTTCGCCCGACAGGGCGGGAAGACCACGACCACTCATAATTCCCCCTTATCCGGGCGTAAGAAATGATAACGCCTGAACGCCCCGACAGTTGAGAGGAGATAAGCAGGCTTAAGGCTTATTCAATCCCCGCAGGGCGGCAACAAGTTCCGCAAAATCCGCAGGCCAGGGGGCCTCGAAACGCAAGGTCTTGTGCAGGCTAGGATGCTGGAATCCCAGCACAAATGCGTGCAGCGCCTGGCGGGGAAAATCCGCTGCCACTGTAAACGCATGGGTCTCGGCGTCCGTCCGGCCCCGGGGCGGGGTGCGGGCGCGGCCAGATTGGGGATCGCCGATCAGGGGATGTCCCAGATGGGTGAGATGGACGCGGATCTGGTGGGTGCGCCCGGTTTCCAGGCGGCATTCGATCAGCGAGGCAAAAGGCCGTTCCACCGGCCCGAATTTTTCCAGCACCTGATAGCGCGTTGCCGCCTTCTTGCCGCCGGCACGCAGCACGCTCATGCGCTTCCGGTCGAACGGGCTGCGGCCGATCTGGCTTTCGATCCGCCCCGTGGAATCGCGCGGAGCGCCCCACACCACGGCGTTATAGGCGCGCTCGATGGTGTGGTTGGCGAATTGCTTGGCCAGGCTGGCCATGGCGCGTTCGGTCTTGGCGGCGACCAGCAGGCCCGAAGTGTCCTTGTCCAGCCGGTGCACGATGCCGGGCCGTGCCTCGCCGCCGATGGACAGCATGCCCGGCCCGCAATGGGCGATCAGGGCGTTTACGAGTGTCCCGTCGGGGTTGCCGGCGGCAGGATGCACCACCAGCCCGGCGGGCTTGTTGATGACGATCAGCTCCTTGTCCTCGTAAATCACCTCCAGCGGGATGTCCTGACCCTGCGGAATGGCGGGCGCGGTCGGCGGTATGGTCACGGTGAACCCATCGCCCGGTTTGACCCGGTGGTTGGCGTCTTTTATCGTCTTTTCGCCCAACAACACCGCCCCGCCTTCCAGCAGCTGCTGAAGGCGCGAGCGGGAAAAATCGGGCAGGGCGGCGGCCAGGAAACGGTCCAGCCGCCAGCCCGCATGCGCATCCTCCGCAAGCGCGGTGCGCGCATCCTGGGAGAGTTTCGTGCCGGATTCCGTATCGGACATGCCTGAACCATCTTCGCGGGCAGCGACAAGCCGCCGGATCGCATTGGTCCTCGTCATTATCATGACCGGGCTCATTGTGCTGGCTCTTTTGGGGGTGGTCTGGGGCTTTATCCGCCAGAGCCAGATCCTCATGGCGGCCCGCGCCCACGCGCCGGCCTCGGCGCCGAACACCATGCCGGGCGCGGCCGCGGTCCTCACCCTGGCGCCGGGGGCGCGCATCGTTTCGGCCAGCACCGATGCCGGCAAGCTGGTGCTGCATGTCCAGACCGCCACCGGCGGCGAGGTCGAGATCATCGACCTGGCCACCGGCAAACTGACGGCCCAGGTCAAAACCGCACCATGATGTCGGTGCTGATGCCACAGGACTTGCGGCGTCAGATACTGGAAGAAGCGCGCATGGCACATCCCGCCGAATGCTGCGGCTTGCTGGAAGGCGCGCGAGAAGGCGGGCACTTCCGCATCACCGCCCTCTATCCGGCGCGCAACCTCAGCAGCGATCCGCACCGGTTCGAAATCGATCCGCGTGACAGGATCGCGGCGCAGCGGCGGGCGCGGGACCGGGCGGCGGCTGTGATTGGCTGTTACCATTCCCATCCGGATGGCCAGGCGATGCCCTCCATCGCCGACCGCGCGGGCGCCGGCGAGGATGATTTTCTCTGGCTGATCGCGGGCGGCGAAGTGCTGAACGCGTTTGTCTATTCGCGCGGCGTGTTTACCGGCGCCGACTGGGTCACGTCATCGGCATAGCTTTGATATTCGCCATCCCGGAACAACACATCGTTGGAGCTGACCCGGTCCAGCACCTGGCCATTCTCGTCGGCAATCTCGATGATGCGGCCATCCAGCTCGCCGCCATGGAGCAGTTTTTCGCCCATGATCTCGCGGCCGGTGTTGATCGCTTCGTGGCGCGCCGCCCGCACATCGGCCAGTTCCTGGCCTTCGTCATCGGTGCTGAGCGTGTCGCCCTGGCGGACATGGAAGAAATAGCGGGGCATGGCGGGTTAGCCTGTTGATTCAAAACCCTAACACCCCAAAGTGGATGGCGTTCCGGTCCCGATTGTCGGGAGCGGGAACTTGCGGCTGGCGGCTTTGCCCCGCTATAAGCGCCGTCCCGCTGGCCCCCATCGTCTAGCGGTCAGGACGCGGCCCTCTCAAGGCTGAAACAGGGGTTCGATTCCCCTTGGGGGCACCAATTCATTTTGCGCGCAAGCGCGCAAAGTCTTTCATCATTCCGACGCTCAGCGCGCGCCAGTGAGCAGGTCCCCGGCATAGTAAGCCAGCCCTGCCGTGATGGCGCCTGCCGCCACATAGGGCAGATAGCCTTGCGGATAATGCAGCCAGGCCAGGATCAACGCGGGATCGAGGCCGCCCAGCCTTGAGAAGGGCGACAGGAACCAGGCAAACACCAGGCCCGCGCCTGCGCCCGCCACGATCAGTGCCGCCCAGGTCACCAGATGCCGGCGCTGCCAGGTGAGAGGGTTCAGTCC
>CANGRN010000052.1 GCA_947455695.1 Alphaproteobacteria bacterium | reverse complement strand
AGCGCCCAGACGCCAACGGGAATCCCTGCCAATGGCGACAAGGCGCGGTTCAGCCGCCATGAAGTGACCTGGACAAACCGGCTGACGCCGCTGCCGGGACTGGAAGCGGCGCTGGGCGTGGACATGCAGGCCGATCACGGCACGGACACCGGCTTTCTGCAGTTCGGCCCGGCCAAATTGCCCACCAGCTTCAGGCTGGACCGCACCTTGTGGGCGGGCTTTGCCGAGGCGCGCTACCAGATCGTGCCGCAACTCAGCCTGTCGGCCAGCGGCCGGTATGACGATACCGGCGCTACCCATCATTTCAGCCCGAAATTGCGCGCCGATTATGCGCTGGCCGATGCGGGCACACAGCTCCAACTGTCCTGGGGCAAGGCCTATAAGCTTCCCAGCTTCTATGCCCTGGGCAATCCCATCGTCGGCGATTCCACGCTCAAGCCGGAAGACGCGGAGAATTTCGAAGGCGGCATCACCCAACGCCTGTGGGATTTCGGACGCTGGAAAGTGGAAGCATATGCCACCAACTATCGCGACCTGATCGACTTCCGTCCCGGCGCGGCGCCCAGACTGGTCAACCTGTCCAAGGTGCATGTGCGCGGCATCGAGACATCGCTGGAGTTGAATTGGGGCACGCTCAGCGCCACCCCGCGCCTGTCCTATACCAATGCCCGCAACACTTTGACCGGCGCGGCATTGCGCGATGTGCCGAGCTGGTTGGCCGGTGCGACGGTCAACTGGCAGCCCGATCCCGCCTGGATTGTGAGCTTTGATCTCAACCATACCGGCCGCATGACCGACAACGCCGTACCCACCGGCGATGTCACCCTGCGCGGCCATGAACGCGCCGACCTGGCGGTTTCTTATAAAGTGCTGCCCAACCTGGCGCTGAAGCTGGGGGTCGATAACATTTTCGACCAGCGCTATGAGGATGTGGTGGGCTTTCCGGCCCCCGGCGCGATTGTGCGCGGCGGCATCAGCGCTTCTTTGTAAGGCCGCTCCGGCTCTCGCCTACGCGCCTGTCTTTAATTATTGGGCAGCGGCCCGGCGAGGCGGCCGAGCAGCTTGAAGGCATAGAGCATCACCCGCCCCCGCACCGGCCTGGTGGGGCCTGTAATGTCGGGCAGACCGAACGCGCTCAGCTGGTGCATGGCGCGGTCATCGCCCTCGTCCGGGTGCATCGCGATCCAATACAGAATTTTCGGAAGCTCGCGCGGCGGGATCACCGCCTGCAGCCGGGCAAACACCAGCCGCGGCACAAAGCGTTCCACCTGTTCCATCTGCATGATGTCGGGGACCGCGGCAACGGCCAGCAGGTTACGCGCGCGCTGGACGGGATCGCTGACATTGCCGGGAGACCAGCCCGCCAATCCGTCACGGATGCGATCCAGCGCGGGAACGATGACGGGATCAGGCGACTCGTCGCCGCGTGACAAAGGCGAGATGATGCCTTCGTCCGGCGGCAGGCGCTTGAAATCGATGCCGTCAATGTCGGCCTGGGTGACGTCCTGCCAGGAGATGGGCGCAGCCTTCGCGTTCGGCGGTGCAGGCGCATAATCGCGGACGCTTCCCACCTCGCGCGTATCCTTGACGGCGCTGATGGAGGCCAGACCGCGCATCTCAGCCGCCACGCCCACCGCCGCCCACATGCCGATGGCCAACAGCAGCCAGGCGCGGCGCGGCGCAAAAGCCTTGTCCCAGCGGAACATGGCGCCCGCCGCAATCGCGCCCGCCGCGCCGGTCAGCAGCAAGGCGGCAAAATCGAACCCGGCCCGGGACAAGCCCGCGCCGGTGGCAGATAGCTGCAGCACTTCCACCGCATAACGGCCTGGAAAAAACAGCGACAGATGCTGCGCCCAGGCCGGCAGGCTTTCGAGCTGCACCGCCACCCCGCCGATCATCAGCATGGGCAGAAAAATGCATTGACCCAGCGCCAGCACCGCCGGGACATTGTCCACCAGCATCGCGATGACCAGCCCAAAGCCCAGGAAGGCGAAAGACGCCACGGCAAAAGCGGCCAGCAGCTCAAGTGGATGGGCGGGCGCGGGCATGCCGAAGGCGAAGGCCAGCGCCAGCTGCAGCAGCGCCGCGGTCACCAGCAGCACAGCGCGCGCCAGAAGAACGCTGGTCAGAAATACCCACCCCCTGGCGGGCAACAACCGATAGCGCCGCCACACCCCACGCTCGCGCTCGCTGACAATGGTCGTCGGCAATCCGAAACAGGCGCTGCCCAGGATGGTGATGGTGAGAAACTGCCCCAGATGCAGTGCCAGCGGCACCGGATCGCTGCGATAGACCGCCCAGAAGGCCACCAGGAAGATCAGCGGAAACAGATAGCCATACAGGATGGCCATCCGGTTGCGAAAATTTAGCTTCAGGCCCAGCAGGGTGAGTTGCAGCAGCGCCGTCATTGCGCCGCGCCCGTCAGTTTCAGGATCACGTCTTCCAGACTGCCGCCCGATCCGGCGATCAGCTCCGTGGGCGTGCCGGTCGCCACAATTCTGCCGCCGGCGATCACCGCGATGCGGTCACACAGCTGCGCCGCTTCTTCCATACCATGGGTGGCGAGCAGCACGGCGCATCCCGCCGCCCTGACCTCGCGAATATGATCGTGCAGTTCGCGCCGCATCTGGACGTCCAGCCCGGTCGCAGGTTCGTCCAGCACCAGCAGCTGCGGATCGCCGACAAAGGCCAGCGCCAGGGCCAGCCGCTGCTTCTGGCCGCCGGACAGGGTGTCGTAAGCCAAGCCCTGTTTTTCGCGCAGGCCGAAGCGGTCCAGCAGCGCGTCCGTCTGCAGCGGGTGGGGATAGAAGGCGCCGAACACATCCAGCGCCTCGCGCGGCGTGATCTTGTCGGGAAGCCCGGTTGCCTGAAGAACGGCGCCGATCCTGGCCCGCGCGTCTTGCGGCCGGGCCAACGCATCGATGCCGCAGACATGAATGCTGCCGGCATCGGGTCGCACCAGGCCCAACACGCATTCGATGGCCGTGGTCTTGCCGGCGCCGTTCGGCCCCAACAGGCCGAATATCTCACCTGCCGCTATCTCGAAGCCGATCTTGTCAACGGCCCGCACCGCGCCATACCGGCGCGACAGGCCCGATACGGTCAACGCCTTCGTCACTAGCGAATTGGCGCCTGCAGTTCCTGGTCGGTCCAGGGCTTTTTGCGGAAGGCGTAAAGCTGGCGATATTCCTTGGCCAGGGGCGGCTTGACGGGCGATGCGGTATTGCCAAACGCGCCGCGAATATAGGTCACCACCTGCGCCAGTTGTTCATCGCTCAACGACTGCCCCAGCGGCGGCATTTCGCCGATCGAACCTTCCTTGCCGTTCAGCAGCACCCGGATGGACATGTCGGGCCGTCCGGTTACCAGCTTGGAGCCGGCCAGCGCGGCCGCAACGCGCGGCGCACCCTGGCCATTGTCCTGGTGGCAGCCGGCGCAGTTGGTGGCGTAAACGCCCAGCCCCGCCTTGAACAAGGCCTCTTCCTCCGGCGTGCGCGTGTTCTTCGGCGCGGGCGGCACCGGCTTGCCCGGCCAGGTCAGATCATCCAGCACAGCCTTGGCGGCGGCGCCCATCTCGCCGCTCTCCTTCGCCAAGGACGACAACGCCACCGGCTCGGCGGGCAGCGCCATCGGCTTCACCGCCGGCCTGGGCCGGGTGATGATGCCTTCCATGCCGCCGGCGCGGCCACCCGTCACCACCGCGGGCGGGCGGGCATCGACACCCGCAAAGCCGGTGGCGGCGCCATTCAGCATGGCCAGCCGAAGCTTGGCAGGCTTGGCGCCATCGGTGGCAGCGGCCAGCAGCTTCTGCACCTGTACAACATCGCGGCTTTTGGCGGCGGCGCCCGCCAGCATCTCGACCGTATCGGCATTGGCATCGCTGCTGGCCAGCACGCTGTCCAGCGCTTCGGCTTCCTGCCCTTTGAGGCCGCTGATGCCTGCATCCACTGTCGCGGCGTCATTGCCGTACTTCTTCATCATCGCCACGACCGGCGCCACCCGGCCTTCGCGCGGCAGGGCGCCCAGGGAAGCGGCCAATTGCCGGCGGACCGGCCAGCTGGAATCGTCCGACAGTTTCAGCACCGCCGTCTTCATGGCGGCATCATCCCTGGCGAGGAACGGTTCGGCGCCCCGCACAGCAGCCAAGCGTACATAAGCGTTCGTGTCGCCCAGCGCCTTACTCACCGTGTCGGCATCCAGCGAGCCCATGCCCGACAGGGTCCAGATCGCTTGCGTCCGCGTCTTCCAGTCCGGCGCGCTGCCTGCCAACTGCTTCAAGGCCGGCACCACCGACTTGTCATTGCGCTGGACCAGAAGCTGCTGGGCGGTATCGCGCCACCAGCCGCCCGGATCGGACAGATGCGCCACCAGCTGGGCCGGCGTCTCATCGATCATGTGGGGCTTGGGCGCAGCATTCTTGATCATGCCGGTATGGATCACCCGCCAGATGCGCCCCTTGTGGATGCCGTCCCACAAGCGGTGCTGCTGGATATAGTTCTTCAGGTAATCGCTCTGGATCGGCTCGTCCTGCGAAACGCCGCGATACATGTCCACGATCAGGAAGCTGCCATCCGGGCTGGGCACCAGCCAGGTGGGCCGGAAACGCTCATCGGTCGAGGCCAGGAATTCGCCCTTGGAATAATAGTCGGCGCCGGAAAGATTGCCGTCGGCGCTTTCGTTCAGCTTCAGCAGATGCACCAGGTTGGTGGGGCTGTCGACCACCACGGCCTGACCGTAAAATTCTTTCGGCAACGCATTGCCTCGGTAGATCATCGGCGATGACACGCCCTGATAATAATAGGCCGAACCATCGGGACGCGGCACTTCGGGGCGATAACCGCGATTGACGCCCAGCGTGGGCCGCACCGGCCACACCGCCGACTTGGCCTGGTCCACCAGATTTTCATACAGACCCGCGGTGCGGGTCAGGTTGGGATTGCGCACGTAATACTGCGCCGGAACGTAATCAACGAACAGCGGATCGGTGTTGAAGTTGCGGAACACCAGCCCACCATCATTCTGAGTCACTCCCCACTGGCCGCGCACCAGGTTGGGCACCACCTCGAACTTGCCGCCATCCCTGGGCAGCACATTATAATTATGCTCGGCGATATTGATGGTGTTGTCCATGCTCCAATAGAGCGCGTTGGCGGCGTGCTCGATATTGCCGACCCGGCCAAAGCCATCCTTGATGACTTCCTTGGTGTCGGCCTTGAGATCGCCATTGGTGTCACACGCCTTCACCAAGTTCGGCGGCTCGCCGATCAGGGCGCAGCCATGATCCAGAATCTTCAGCGCACGCGGCAGCACCAGCTTGTCCTGGAACACGGTGCGCTTGTCATAGATGCCATCGCCGTCGGTATCCTCCAGGATCGCCACATCGCCGACCGGCTCGGTCATGTTGACCATCTTCTGGCCCACGGCATAGCCCTGCATCTCGACGACCCAAAGACGCCCGTTGCCGTCGAACTCGGCCAGGATCGGATCCACCACCAGCGGCTCGGACGCTACCAGCTGAAGCTGGAAGCCTGGCGCCATGTGAAAAGTCTTTAACTCCTGCGCCGGCGACAGCGTCGGCGGGAACTTGGGTTGCTTGGTCTGGACCTTGGCGGGCCACGGACGATTCAACTGGGTGGTCAGGGGACCCTTCTGCGCAGGCGGCTTGGTCGCCGAGAACCCCACGGCCGCCGACAAGGCGAGCGCGGCGGAAGCGAAGGCATATGTCCTGAAACGCATGGCGATTTCCCTGACGCTTTTGGGCTGATTTTGGGCTGGATAATAGACGCCGCGCGGGGGCCGTAAAGCCCGGCAACCCGCGATTTTCCGCACATCGCGCAATTCTTTCGCAATCGCGTGAAACCGCGTAAAACGGGGCATGGCGGCTCCAGACCGCTCATCGCAGGTTCGAAGGGGATCGCCGTGCTCAAGATCGTTTCCGCCAAGGTCATCGTCACTTGTCCGGGGCGCAATTTCGTCACCCTGAAGATCGAAACCTCGGACGGCGTCACCGGCCTGGGCGATGCCACCCTCAGCGGGCGCGAACTGGCGGTGGCCAGTTATCTCACCGACCACCTGGTGCCCTGCCTGATCGGGCGCGACGCCCATACCATTGAAGACACCTGGCAGTATTTCTATCGCGGCGCCTATTGGCGGCGCGGACCGGTCACAATGGCGGCCATCGCCGCAGTGGACATGGCGCTGTGGGACATCAAGGCCAAGGTGGCGGGGCTGCCACTCTATCAACTGCTGGGCGGCAAGAGCCGCGACGGCGCCATGGTCTATACCCATGCCAATGGCAACACGATCGAAGAGACGCTGGACAAGGCACAGAAATATATCGCCGAAGGTTACAAGGCCGTGCGGCTGCAGTCCGGGGTGCCGGGGCTGAAAGCCACCTACGGCGTGGGCAAGGCCGGCAAGCCTTATGATCCGGCCGACAGCGACATTCCTTCCGAATATTCCTGGTCCAGCGAGAAATACCTGCGGTCAGTTCCGGAGCTGTTCAAGAAAGCCCGCGATGTGCTGGGCTGGGACGTGCATCTGCTGCATGACGTGCATCATCGCCTGACCCCGATCGAAGCGGGCCAGCTGGGCAAAGAGCTGGAGCCTTATCGCCTGTTCTGGCTGGAAGATGCGGTGACGGCCGAGAACCAGGCCAACTTCCGCCTGATCCGCCAGCACACCGTCACGCCGCTGGCGGTGGGTGAAGTGTTCAACTCCATCTGGGACTGCAAGCAGCTGATCGAAGAACAGCTGATCGACTATATCCGCGCCACGGTGGTGCATGCCGGCGGCATTACACACTTGCGCCGCATCGCGGCCCTGGCCGATCTTTATAATGTGCGCACCGGCTGTCATGGCGCCACCGACCTGTCGCCGGTCTGCATGGCCGCCGCACTGCACTTCGACGTGTCGATCCCCAATTTCGGCATCCAGGAATGGATGCACCATGCCGAAGTGACCGACGAAGTCTTCCCGCGCACCTACACGTACAAGGACGGCGCGCTGCATCCCGGCGAAGGCCCGGGCCTGGGTGTGGAGATCGACGAGAAGCTGGCGGTCAAGTACCCCTACAAGCGCGCCTATCTGCCGGTGAACAGGCTGGAAGACGGCGCGCTGACCAATTGGTGAGCCCGGCGAAATAGCGGGAATAGCTGGCTTTTTTGCCGCTTGCCGGCACGGGCGCGCCCTTGCCCGCCCCGGGGCCGCGGCTTAGGCTAGCCCATAGATAAAGCATCATTGCTGGGCTTTCGGGGCATCATGGATTTGAAAGAGACAAGCGCGGGCGGCACAATTGTGGCCGCGCCGGTGGGCCGGATCGATCTGTCCACGACCGAAAAATTCCAGGAGGCGCTGATGGCCGTCCTGAACCGGGCTCCCGGCACCTTGGTGCTGGACCTGTCCGGGGTGGAGTTCATGACCAGCGGCGGCTTTCGCATGCTGGTGATCCTGCTCAGGGCGTCCAAGGCGCAGGGCAAGAATTTCGGGATCACAGGTCCGCTCCAGGTCCTGGTCAGGAAAGTCTTCCCCATCTTCCATGCCGAGATCGTGTTCACCGTGTT
>CANGRN010000051.1 GCA_947455695.1 Alphaproteobacteria bacterium | reverse complement strand
GGCAGGGCCCACGGCGGGGGCGATGGCACCTTCCGGCGCGGCAGGCCGTTTGGAGGCGGCAACTCTGGTTTGTGTCTGGGTCTTTGCCGGCAGCGGCGCCACGGCGGGGACCGGCTTGAAACCGGAATCCTGGGCCAGCGACGCGACGCATCCGCCAGCCAGTACGGCAGCGCCCAGCAAAAGGGTGGTGGCAATTTTCATCGTCTGATCTTTGGCCGCAAAAGTGGGATCATAAAGGCGCTCCGCGTCTGTACGCTGACGCTGTCAGATCCCCTAACCTGCTGCTAAAATACGGAAAATCCCGCCGCAATCAAGGAAAACTGAGCAGTTGCGAAAACCCCTAGCCCAAGGCGGCTTTTGGGGGCGCGCCTAGGGGTGGGTCAGGGCGAAAACATCCCGCGGGAACAGGGAGAAGGGCTGGATGGCGCTGTCCCCGGTCTTGAGGCTGAAGCGCAGAATCATCGAGGTGGAGGGCGGAACGCCCAAAATGAGGTCCGAGGTGTATTTGCGCCGGTAGGCCAGCGAAATAGCCAGGCATTCATCCTCATAGCCCAGGCCATATTCGGTGTTCAGGAACTGGTTGTTGGTGAGGTCGCGCTGGGCGGCCACGAATACCTGCCAGTTGCGCCACACATTCACATCCGCCTGGGCGTTGAATTCCTCGCGGCTGGGCAGGCCCAGGGCGGTGACCTGGGGCGGCAGATTCACGTAGCTGAACTGCAGCGAGGAGCGGGCATAGCTTCCGGTTACATAAACTTCATGCCGGCGCACCGTGCCGTTGCCGCGGTCCACGTCCCAGCGGTCGGTGATGTCCAGATGCGGGAATTTGACCGAGAAGTTGCCCACCAGGTCCGATGACGTGCCGCTGTTGCCGGAAAAGGCGGCGAACAGCGGATCGCGCTTGAGGCGATAAGTCTGGCCGACCTGGGCCTCGACCTTGCCGCCGGGAAACAGCGCTTCGGCCATGGCGCCGACATTGGCGCGCGGGCCGCTTTCGATCAAATCGTAGCCGGGCACCTGGTTGAAGCTGAAGACATTGTTGTCGTCGAACTCGAAGGCCTGGGAGTCCTCGATGCGCAAGCCCCGCGGATTGCCGCCATAGGGCTGGGCAATGACCTGGGCGATGGGCTGCACGATATAGGAATGGCCGGCGCTGCTGCCATTGGCGACAAAAGGCCAGCGCCAGTCCAGCGCGACATAGGCGGTGCCGCGTTCCAGGGTGGCGTCGGTGGTGCGGGGCGGACCGGAAAGGGGATTGTCGAAGTGATAGGCATCGCCGCGGGCGTCGGTCACGATGGTCCAGAGCTGGCCATTGTCCAGCACGAAGGGTTTCTTCCAGTTCAGTTCGCCGGTGATGCGCTGGTCGTTGCGCTGGTTGTCGCGGCCGATGGCGACGCCGTTCAGGTCGAAGCGGAAGGATCCGCCCAGAACCTTCTGGGTCGGGATGAAGGACATTTCCAGCCGCGGCAGGACGAAGGGAATGCGCGAGGTGATATCGGTGGAGCGCAGGCCCTGGAAGTAATAGCTGGTCAGCGCGAAGCGCGAACGTCCGGGGGTCGCTTCGATGAAGGCGTCGTTGGTCAGCCGGTCCAGGAAGGAAATGTCGTAAAAGCGCATATAGGCGTTGTTGCTGGTCGCGGCGACGTCAAAGCCGGTGCGCGTGTTCTGGCTGAGCATGAAGCGGCCCGAGCCGAAGATGTGGCCGTAAGTCTGCGCGCCCGATGAGCCTGCCAAACCGCCATTGGGATTATAGGCGCCGCTACCCTGGAACCACATCCCGCTGTTGTTCCAGCGCTCGCGATATTCCATCTCCAGCACTTCGCCGCCCTTGGTGGAGAACATGGGCGCTACGGTCAGGTCCTGGCTGGGCGAGATCGCGACATAGATGGGCAGGCGCGTGAAGTAGCCAATCTTGGTGGAGTTGCCGACTTCCGGCGTCAAAAGCCCGGTGGCATAGCGTACCGTGGGATCGGATACCGAAAAGGCCGGCAGCCAGGCCACCGGCACGCCTTCGACGGAAATGGTGGCGCTCTTGAAGCGCACCTTGTGCTTTTCCTGGTCATAGACCACGCGCTCGGCCCTGACCTGCCACAAGGGCGTGCGCTGGCCGGGCTGGTTGCAGATCTTGCAGGGACTGTAGGCGGTGCGATTCGCGGTCACCCTGGTTCCAACGCGCTGGGCGCTGCGCGCCGCCAGCCGTCCGGTCTTGCCGATCAGGGCGCCGAATCCCGACAACGCGCCGTCGCGCATATGATCGGTCAGCACCACATGGTCGGCGAAGGCGACGTTGCCCTTGGGGTCGGTGATGCTGACATGGCCGCGCGCCGTCACCTTGTCGTTTGTCTGGTCGTAATCCACCCGCTCGGCCAGAAGGGTGCGGCCGTCATCCACGATTTCGACATGGCCGACGGCGGAGACCGTCTTGCTTTCGTTGTCATAGATGACTTCATCTGCCTGCAGCAGCATGGGCGTATTCTTGGCCGGCGCCTTGATGGTGCCGACATGCAGCTGCGCCGCCTGGGCGATCAGCGGGATCATGGCGCAGGCGCCCAGCAGGCCAAGACGCAACACGGTCGCGCGCATCAGCCGTCCTCCTGGCTGAAGACCAGCGTCATGCCGATCAGGATGGAGGCCAGCGCCGGCGCCGTCGCCGCCAGAAGCAGCGGCACCGCGCCGGAACGGCCGAGCACGGTGGTCAGGTCCTGGAAGAAATAAACGCCAAAGCCGCAGGCGGCGCTCAGCAGAATGACTTTCGTCACGCCGCCTTCGCGTCCCAGGCGCAGCGAAAAGCTGGCCGCCATGAACACCATGGCCGCGAACAGGGCGGGCAGGGCATAGAGGTTGTAGAGATAAAGCTGATAGCGCGACGCCGAGAAACCCGCGGCCTGGGCGGCGCGTATGTAACCGGGCAGGTCCCAGAAGGACAGCGCATCGGGCGCGGTGGAGCTTTCCACGATCTGTTCCGGCGTCAGGGTGGTGGGCAGGGTGTAGCTGTCATGATGGACCGGCGTGCCGCCCGGGCCCGATACCCAGGCATCGTTCAAGGTCCAGACATGATCGCCCAGCTGCGCCGACTTGGCATCGATGCGGCCCTGGAACTTGTCGTTCGCGCCATAGAGCAGCACCAGCACATTTTCCAGATGCTCGCCCTGCTGGGCGACGCGCAGGGCATGGATCACCGATTGCTGGTGAACATCGCCCTGGCGCAGCCACAGCCCGTTGATCGAAACCGACAGCTGGCTTTCCTCGCCCTTGACGTAGCGCGCCTCCAGTCCTGCGAACTCGGAAAACATGCGCGCCGAGATGGGTGTGAACAGGGTGACGGTGGCCACGCCGATCAGCACCGAAACGGTGAGCGGCGGCAAAAGGAAATCCCAGGCCGAGACGCCGGCGGCGCGCGTCGCCACCAGTTCGCGCGAACGCGACAGGCGCACGAAGGTGAATACCCCGCCCAGGAGGATGGCGAAAGGCAGCATCTTCTGGCCCAGGTCCGGCAGTTGCAGCACGGCCATGCCGATCGCCACCGATGTCGAAACATTGTGCCCGGCGGTACGGTTCAGCAGGTCCACCACATCGATGGAAAAGGCCAGGGCCAGGAACAGGGAATAGACCACCGTCACGCCCAGCAGGAACTGGATCGCCAGATAGCGGTAAAGGGTCCAGGACCAGCTCATGCCGTCTGCACCTTGAAGCGTTCGCGCAGGGAGGAGGGTGAATAGCCCGCCAGCACCGCGATGGCGCACGCCGCGCCCAGCAGCGGCAAGAGATAGAATGCGATGACCAAGGGCGGATTGTGCTGCGCCACGCCCATCACGCCGTAACCGGCAATGCGCAGGCCCGCTGCCGCCAGGCTGGCCATGGTCAGGCGCAAGGCGATGCTGCCGCGCTGGCGCCGGCCGCGCATCACCGCCGCCAGTGCGATCAGGGCAAAGGTGAGGCAGTAAAGCGGCTGGGAGAGGCGGTCATGCGCCATGGCAAAAAACTGGTCGCGGATTTTCTGGGTGACGCCCTGGGTCTCTGGCGGCCACAACAGTTCGTTCAGGTAACGCTCATTGGCCTTGCGCAAGGTGTTGCGGGTCGGGGCGGCGAACTGGTCCAGGTTCACCGTGTCGCGCTCGAAGTGCAGAACCTGGAGCTGCTTGCCGCCTTGCGCGCTGGTCTCGATGGTGCCGTCCAGCATGATCAGGCGCGTGCCGGCCGGTGTCTGGGCCAGGATGCCTTTCTCGGCGATGTAGGTGATGGGCCGCTTCCGGTCCTGGTTGTTGTGCACCAGGATACCCTTGATCTCGCCATTGCTGCCCAGCTGGCGCAGGAACACGGTCAGGCCGGGCGCGGCGGGATTGAACTCGCCTTCGTTGAGCAGCGCGCCCGCCATGTCGGCGCGGATATCCAGCACCTTGTCGCGCAGGGCCCGCTGTCCCGCCGGCATCAGATAGAGAACGCAGGCATACGTCAGCGCCATGGTGATGGCGGCGCAGGCCAGCACCGGCGCCGCGAGCTGGCGCAGCGAATAGCCGGCGGACGCCATCACGATCAGTTCGCTGTCGCCCTGCAGGCGGTGCAGGGTGAATAGGGCGGCGAAGAAGAAGGCGATCGGCATGATGATCACCAGCGGCGTCGGCAGCAGCAGCAGGATCAGATAGAGGAAGGTGGGCGCCGACTGGCCGCGATTGATGACCAGGTCCAGCAGCGGCAGGATCGAGACCAGCCAGATCACGCTGGTCAGCAGCAGGGTCAGCACAGCCACCGGGCCCAGCAGCTGGGTCAGGATATAGACCGACAGTCGGGGCGGGCGCAGCCATCCGGCTCTGCGTGCCTTGCGTGCCGGGGCCGGCAGGGGCGCGTCGGGGCGCGGGTCTGGCATGGCCTTGTGGGCCCCTTGTTGGAGGTCGGCGCGGATTCGACCTAAACTAGCATCAGAACTAGGATTTTCGCCAAAATACCCCGTCCTTGCCCGGAGATATAGCATGCAGATTTCCTTTGTTGCGCCCAGCAATGTCACAGCCCGTGAAGGGGGTGCCTGGGTGGTCGGGGCGGCGGAAGGCAGCGCCCTGCTGCCTGCGGCGGTCCGGCTGGACAAGGCCAGTGGCGGCGCCATCGCAAGGGCCCTGAAAGTCTCGCGCTTCAGCGGCAAGACCGGCCAGATCCTGGAGGTGGTGGCGCCGGCCGGCATGGCGGTGTCGCGCCTGATCCTGGCGGGTCTGGGCAAGCCCGAACTGGTGGATGAGAAGGGGCTGGAGACCTTGGGCGCGCAGATCGTGGCCCGCCTGCATACGGTGGGCGAGAGCAGCGCGCGCATCGAAGTCGATGTGCCCAAGGGTGCGAAGGTCAGGAAGGGCGAACTGGCGGCGCATCTGGCGTTCGGCGCCAAGCTGAAAAGTTACACCTTCGACAAATACCGCACCCGCAATCTGGATGAGTATGAGAAGAAGCTGAAGACCTTGCGCATCGTCACGCCGGAGGTGGACGCGGCGAAGAAGGCGCATGCGGGTCTGGCGGCGGTGGCTGACGGCATCTTCCTGGCGCGCGACCTCGTGAACGAGCCGCCCAATGTGTTGTATCCGGCCGAATTTGCCCGCCGCGCCAGGGCGCAGCTGACCAAGCTGGGCGTCAAGGTGGAAATCCTGGGCGAAGCCGAAATGAAGAAGCAGGGCTTTGGTGCGCTGCTGGGCGTGGGCCAGGGCAGCGAGAAGGAAAGCCAGCTTGTCGTCATGCAATGGAATGGCGGCAAGAAATCCGTCAAGCCGATTGCGCTGGTGGGCAAGGGCGTGTGTTTCGATTCCGGCGGCCTGTCGATCAAGACGGGTGCCGGCATGCAGGGCATGAAGGGCGACATGGCGGGCGCCGCTGCCGTCACCGGCACGATGCTGGCGCTGGCGACGCGCAAGGCCAAGGTCAATGCCGTGGGCGTGATCGGGCTGGTGGAGAATATGCCGGACGGCACCTCGTTCCGGCCCGATGACGTGCTGACCTCGCTGTCAGGCCAGACCATCGAAGTCTTGAACACCGATGCCGAAGGCCGGCTGGTGCTGGCCGATGCGCTGACCTACACGCAGCGCCGCTTCAAGCCCAAGGCGCTGATCGACCTGGCCACCCTGACGGGCGCCATTGTCGCCACCCTGGGCTATGAACATGCCGGCGTCTTCTCCAACGACGACCAGATCGTGTCGCGCATCCAGGCGGCCGGCCGCTATACCGGCGAACGGGTTTGGCAGCTGCCGCTGGATCCCTTCTACGACAAGATGATCCGCTCCAAGATAGCCGACATGAAGAATATCGGCGGCGCCAATTCCGGCGCCATCACCGCCGCCCAGTTCCTGCTGCGCTTCATCGAGAAGGACACGGTGTGGGCGCATCTGGATATCGCCGGGGTCGCCTGGCAGGACGGTGAGCAGAAGGTCACCATCCCAAGCTGGGGCACTGGCTGGGGCGTAAGATTGCTGAACCGGTTGCTGAGGGAACATTACGAGTCGTGACTGAGACGCTGTTCTATCATCTGGAGCGCCGGTCGCTGGAGGAGATCCTGCCGGGCCTGGTGGAGAAGTCGCTGCAGCGCGGCTGGCGGGCGGGGATCCGCACCGATTCGGCCGAGCGGTCCGATGCGCTGGACACCTTGCTGTGGACCTATGACGACCAGAGCTTTCTGCCCCATGCCCAGGCCGGCGATGGCGATGCGGCAGGCCAGCCGGTGCTGATCAGCGTGGAAGAGGGCAATCCCAATTCCGCCCAGATCGTCTTTTATGTCGGCGGGGCGCAGCCCAGCGACTGGAGCGGGCTTTCCGATCTGGCGCGCGTGGTGATGCTGTTCGACGGTCGCGATGAAGCGGCCCTTGCAGGCGCCCGCGCGGCATGGAAAGAGGCCAAGGCCGCCGGGCATGACGTGACTTACTGGAAGGAAACGCCTTCCGGGAAATTCGAAAAACAGAACTGAACCGGACACCGCATTGGGCTATTTCTCTCCCCTCAACATCGCCATCCTGCTTATCGACCTAGCCATGGCCTGGCATGTGATCCGCAGTGGCCGCTCGCCCATGTGGATCATGGGCATGGGGCTGGCGTCCTTCATCAATGTGCTGGCGCTGTTCGCCCTGTGGCTGGCCTATGTCGTGATGGCAGTCGTTCCCGATTTCCTGAACAGCCATGGCATGCGCAGCTTTACCGGCAGCGTGGTAAAGGCGGCCGATCCGGGACGCGGCTACCGCGAGAAGAAGAAGCAGGTCGAGCTGGTCGGCTCGGTCGATGCCAAGCGGGCGCTGGCCGAGGAAAGCGTCAAGCGCGGTTTCTTCGCCGAGGCCATCGAGCTGTATGAAAGCGCCATGCAGGGACCGCTCGGCGCCAGCGATCCGACATTGTTGAAAGGCCTGGCCCGCGCCCGCGTGCAGGCGGGGCAGGGCGCCGAAGCCGAGGCACTGTTCGTGCAGTTGAAACAGGTGGACCCGGCGGCGTTCGATGCCGATGCCGAGCTGGACTATGCCCGCGCGCTGGCGCTGCAGAACAAGAATGACGAAGCGGTGGCGCAGTATGAGAAGGTCGTCGCCCGCTATCCCGGCGAGGAAGCCCGCGCCCGCTTCGGCCTGCTGCTGGAGAGCATGGGCCAGAACGACCGGGCCCAGGCGCTGTTCCGCG
>CANGRN010000050.1 GCA_947455695.1 Alphaproteobacteria bacterium | reverse complement strand
GGGCCCCGCGTGAAATTCCATCCTGTCTATCTTTTCCTGGCGGTGCCCTATGCCGCCTTCCGGTGGGTGCCGTTCTACAACCGCCTCGAGCCCCAGCTTCTGGGCATTCCCTTTTTCTACTGGTGGCAGATCTTCGGCATCGTGCTGACCTCGCTGTGCATCGTGCCGGTCTATTACTGGCAGCAGGGCCAGAAGTCGGGCGAAGGCAAATGAACATCACCATCATCGTCTTCATGGCCCTGTTCCTGTTCGTGGCGCTGCTGGGCCTGTTTGGTTCGCGCTGGCGCGCCGGGGATCTGTCCCAGCTGCATGAATGGGGCCTGGGCGGTCGCAGCTTCGGCACCCTGATCACCTGGTTCCTTTTGGGCGGCGATCTCTACACCGCCTATACCTTCATCGCGGTGCCCGCCTTGATGTTTGGCGCAGGCGCCAACGGCTTCTTCGCCGTCCCCTATGCCGCACTGATGTATCCGATGCTGTTCATGGCGTTTCCGCGCCTGTGGTCGGTGTCGCACAAGCGCGGCTACATCACCGCGGCCGATTTCGTGCGCGGGCGTTTTGGCCATCGCGGGCTGGCGCTGGCGGTGGCGGTGACCGGCCTGGTGGCGGTGATGCCCTATATCGCGTTGCAGCTTGTCGGCATGCAGGTGGTGATCGCGGCCCTGGGGCTGGATTATGCCGTGACCCTGCCGTTGCTGGGCAGCGTATCGGTGCCGCTGATCGCGGCTTTCTGCGTGCTGGCGGCTTTCACTTATACCTCGGGCCTGCGCGGCACCGCGCTGATCGCGGTGGTGAAGGATTTGCTGGTCTATATCACCGTGCTGGCGGCGATCATCATCATCCCGGCGCAGCTGGGCGGTTATGCCAAGATCTTCGCGGCGGTCCCGCCCAAGCAGCTGCTGCTGCCGCCGGCGCCGGAAGGCAGCCTGGGCGCGGGCTTTGCCTATATGTCGCTGGCCGTCGGTTCGCTGCTGGCGCTGTTCCTGTATCCCCATTCGGTGACCGGGCTGCTGTCATCGTCCAGCCGCCATGTCATCCGCCGCAACGCCATCGTGCTGCCTGCCTATTCGGTGGCGCTCGCGCTGATCGCGCTGCTCGGCTACATGGCCATCGCATCGGGCGTGAAGGAGATGCCGGAATATGCCGCGGGCTTCAAAAGCTTCGGCAACAATTTTGCGGTGCCGGCGCTGTTCCTGCACATGTTCCCCGGATGGTTCGCAGGCTTTGCCTTTGCGGCCATCGCCATCGGCGCGCTGATGCCAGCGTCTATCATGGCCATCGCCTGCGGCAACATGTTCACCCGCAACATCTTCAAGGATTTCATCGCCCCTGATTGCACACCGCAGACCGAGGCCAAGGTCGCCAAGCTGGTGGCCTTCGCCGCCAAGCTGGGCGCGCTGTTCTTCGTGCTGGAATTGCAGACCACCTACGCCATCCAGCTGCAATTGCTGGGCGGCATCTGGATCTGCCAGACCGTGCCGGCGGTGCTGCTGGGCCTGTATGTGCGCCTTGATCCCAGGGGACTGCTGGCGGGATGGGCGGCCGGTGTCGGCGTCGGCACCTGGATGGTGGCGGAACTGGGCTTCAAGAGCTCGGTCTATCCGCTGTCACTTCTGGGATGGACGGTGCCCTGTTACGCGGCGCTCAGCGCTCTGCTGGTCAACCTGGTGGTGAGCTGGCTGGCAACGCTGGTCTTGCGCGCCACCGGCAACGCATCGCTCCGCGATGAAACGCTTGCGGCCGATTACGTCTGAAAGCAAAAGGCCGCCCGAATAGGGCGGCCTTTTTCAGTTCGCAATCTGCGCAGGATCAACCGAAGCGGCCGGTGATATACTGTTCCGTCCGCTTGTTGTCGGGCGCGGTGAAGATTTTTTCCGTCGGCCCATATTCGATCAACTCGCCCAGATACATGAATGCGGTGAAGTCGCTGGCGCGGCTGGCCTGCTGCATGTTGTGGGTGACGATCACGATGGTGTAGTCGGCCGCCAGTTCCTCGATCAGCTCCTCCACCTTGGCGGTGGAAATCGGGTCCAGTGCCGAGCAGGGCTCGTCCATCAGGATCACTTCGGGACGGGTGGCCACGCTGCGCGCGATGCACAGGCGCTGCTGCTGGCCGCCGGACAGCGACAGGCCCGAGGCGTTCAGCTTGTCCTTGACCTCGCCCCACAAAGCGGCGCGGGTCAAAGCGGATTCGACGCGGCCATCCATCTCCGAGCGCGGGATGCGTTCATACAGTTTGATGCCGAAGGCGATGTTGTCATAGATCGACATGGGGAACGGCGTGGGTTTCTGGAACACCATGCCGATGCGCGCGCGCAGCAGGTTGAGATCCTTGGTCTTGAGCAGGTTCTCGCCGTCCATCAGGACTTCGCCTTCCGCCCGCTGGTTGGGATACAGCTCGAAAATGCGGTTGATGGCGCGCAGCAAGGTGGACTTGCCGCAGCCCGACGGACCGATGAAGGCCGTCACCTTCCGCTCCATCAGGGGCAGGGTGATGTTCTTCAGCGCCTTGGTGGCGCCGTAGAAGAAGCTCAGATCCTTGATGTCGATCTTGGCCTTGTCGCCCGCGCCAGTGGCGGCCTGATGTTCGGGGGTCAGATGAACTGCGGTGTCCATGGATCAGGTCCGTTTCTTGTTTTCAAGCAGGCGGGCAAGGATCGAAAGCACCAGCACCGTGGCGGTGATCAGCAGCGCGCCGGCCCAGGCCAGGGCGTGCTGTTCTTCATAGGGCCCGGTGGCGAAGGTGTAGATGACGGCGGGCAGGCTCGCCATCGGCTGGTTCATCGCGCCGGCATCCCAGCTCCAGCCGCTGTTGCCGAGCGCGGTGAACAGCAGCGGCGCGGTTTCGCCGGAGATACGGGCCACCGCCAGCAATATGCCGGTGATGATGCCGGCGCGGGCGGCCTTCCAGGTCACCAGCTTGATGACGAAATTCTGCGGCGCGCCCAGCGCGCTGGCCGCTTCGCGCAGTCCGTTCGGCACCAGGAGCAGCATGTTCTCGGTGGTGCGCACCACCACCGGGATGACGATCACGGCCAGGGCGGCGGCGCCGGCCCAGCCGGAGAAATGGCCCATGCGCACAACCACCAGTTCATAGACGAACAGGCCGATGACGATGGACGGCGCCGACAGCAGGATGTCGTTGACGAAGCGCACCACAAAAGCGAGCCGGCCGTGACGGGCATATTCCGCCAGGTAGGTGCCGGCGAACAACCCGATGGGCGTGCCGACCAGGACCGCGATCAGGCTCATCAGGATGCTGCCGCCGATGGCGTTGGCAAGGCCGCCCTTGCTGCCCGGCGGCGGCGTGATTTCAGTGAACAGGGTCGGCGACAGCGCCGAGACGCCGTCCACCAGAAGGCCGCCAAGGATGAAGGTCAGCCAGACCAGGCCGAAGATCGCCGCGCAGGTGGACAGCAGGATGAACACCGTGTTGGCCAGGCGGCGACGGAAATACAGCATTTGCGAGGTGCGCGATGCGGCGACCGTCATTTACTTCCCCTTGCCCTTTTCCATCTGGCGCAGCATCAGCTGGGCGCAGGCCAGGACGATGAAGGTGATGACAAAAAGAAGAAGTCCCAACTCGATCAACGCGGAGCGATACAGGTCTCCGGTGGCTTCGGTGAATTCGTTGGCGATGCTGGCCGAGATGGAGGTGCCCGGCGCGAACAGGGATGGCGCGATCTTGTGGGCGTTGCCGATCACGAAGGTGACGGCCATGGTTTCGCCCAGGGCGCGGCCCAGCGCCAGCATGGCGCCGCCCACCACGCCGGTCTGGCAGAAGGGCAGGCACACTTTCCACATCACTTCCCAGCTGGTGGCGCCCAGGCCATAGGACGCTTCCTTCAACACGCTGGGCACGGTTTCCAGCACGTCGCGGGTCACTGCCGAGATGAAGGGCAGGATCATGATCGACAGGATCAGGCCGGCGGTGAAGGTGCCGATGCCGAAGGTCACGCCGCCGAACAGGGTGCCCAGCACCGGTATGTCGGCGACCGCCGTGGCGACCGGTTCCTGCACATGCAGCTGGAACCAGGGCGCGAAGACGAAGAAGCCCCAGATGCCATAGATGATGGAGGGAATGCCGGCCAACAGCTCCACGGCAATGCCGATCGGGCGGCGCAGCATCCGCGGGCAAAGGTCGGTGAGGAAAATGGCGATGCCGATGCCCACCGGCACGGCGATGACCATGGCGATGATGCTGGTGACCAGGGTGCCATAGATGGGCGCCAGCGCGCCGAAGCGTTCGCGGGTCGGGCTCCAGGCCTCGGTGGTGATGAAGCCGAAGCCGAATTCCTTGAACGCCGGAATGGAGCCAAAGACCAGCGAGGTGATGACGCCCGCAAAGATTGCCAGCACGGCCAGCGCCGCGGCCAGCGCCATCATGCGGAAGCGAAAATCCCCCGCCCCCGCCTTGCGCGCGGTTTCGACTCTGGCGGTAAGGGCAGACGTTTCGCTCAAACTGATATCTGTCAAAAAACGGCCCCGGGAAGTCGTAATCGGGCGCAATTCACACCCCGCCCACGCCACGAACATCACAGTCTTGCAAAGCTTTTGTGACGGTGCCGGAACTCGGCCACAAGCCATTGTTTTAGCTATATTTTCGGATTTTCCGGGTCCTGCCGGCCACCCGCCTTCCGGGTTAACAAAACATCCGGAACTTTAAGCGTTTCTGAAGGTAACCGAGGGCACACTGGGCCCGGAAACCCAGCAATAAGGCCGTATCCGAAGGTGTTGGCGCGGATCATACGCATCGTTTTTGGCAGCGTTGCTGGCGTCATGCTGGTGGCGGCGCTGGCCAATGTCGTGCTGACGGGCCAGCTGACCCTGATCTCGCCCGCCAGTTTCGGCGCGCTGCTGGCCGTGGCGCTGGCCTTTGTGCTGAACACGCTTTTGATGGCGCGCGAGCGCGGCGAGACCCTGTCGCGCCAGGCGTCGCAGCTCAAAACCATCGCCGGGCGCCTGGAAGCCTCGCTCAAGAATGCCGCCACCATCAATGCGCGCCTGAACCAGAGCGAAGCGCGCTACAAGGGCCTGGTGGACGCACAGGGCGACGCCATCTTCCGCCGCGACAGCGCCAGCCGCCTGACCTATGGCAACGATGCCTTCTTCAAGCTGTTCGGGATCAATCCGGCGCGCGCGATCGGCTATCCCTTCGCGGCCGAGCCGCATCCGGAAAGCCGCGCGCCCCTGTTCGGCAGCTTTCTGGAGTCGGGCCGCAACCGCGCCCGCTATGACCAGCATGTGAAGACCGCCAACGGCTATCGCTGGATCGCCTGGGAAGATTTCGCGGTGCGCGATTCCCATGGCCGCCTGGTGGAAGTGCAAAGCGTGGGCCGCGACATCACCGACCGCAAGATCCTGGAAGATGCGCTGACCGAAGCGCGCGACAATGCCGAGGAGGCCAGCCGCGCCAAGTCCGGCTTCCTGGCCACCATGAGCCACGAAATCCGCACGCCCATGAACGGCGTGCTGGGCATGGGCCGTCTTCTGCTGGAAACCGACCTGCGCCCCGAACAGCGCACCTATGCCGAAGCCATCACCCAGTCGGGCGAAGCGCTGCTGACCCTGATCGGCGACATACTGGACTTTTCGAAAATCGAAGCGGGCATGCTGCAGCTGGACGAAGGCGAAGTGGATCTTCGCACCATGCTTTGCAACATCTCTGAACTTCTGTGCCCGCGCGGCCATGCCAAGGGCGTGGAAGTCACCGTCATTGTTGCGCCCGACGTGCCGCAAACCATCCTGGCCGATGAAGGACGCCTGCGTCAGGTCATCACCAACCTGATGGGCAATGCCGTCAAGTTCACCGAAAAAGGCGGCGTCTGCGTCGAGGTCAGGCAGGTGGGCGAGATGTTGCGCTTCGATGTGCGCGACACCGGCGTGGGCGTGCCGCCCGCCAAGCGCCAGGAGATTTTCGAGGAATTCGTCCAGGCCGATTCCAGCCATGCGCGCAAGTTCGGCGGCACCGGCCTGGGCCTGGCGATTTCCAAGCGGCTGGTCGACACGATGGGCGGCGAGATCGCGGTGGATGCAGCCCCCGAGGGCGGCTCCTGCTTCTGGTTCACCCTGCCCGCCAAGGTCGTGACCCCGGCGCAGGGCGGCAGGCCGCTGTCCGGCATGCGCGTGGCGGTGATGAGCCGCAACAAGGCGCTGCGCGAAGGCATGTATCTGCAGATCGCCGCGGCGGGCGGCATTCCTGCCGATCCAACGGGCCCCACCGATGCAGTGCTGATCGATGCGGGCACCGCCAATGTGCCGGACCTGACGGTGCAGCCTGATCCTTCGATCCCCGCACTGGTGCTGCTGACACCCAATGCGCGCGGCGCGCTGGAGGAAATGCGCGGCCTTGGTTTTGCCGGTTACCTGGTCAAGCCGGTGCGCCAGTCCTCGCTGGTGACGCGCCTGATCCTGAGCCGCCGCGACGATGCGCCGGCCGCCTACCAGCCCTATGAAGCACCCGCACCGGTCGAGGTCGCACCGGTGGCCGCAGTGCCCGTGGAGATCCACGACGAACTGCCGCCGCTGGTGAACCGCCCGGTGACGCAGGAGAAAATCGAAGCGCCGGATTTCGATCCGCCGGCGATCCCCGCGCCCTTCCTGGAAGACCATCCGCCGGAAGCGCGCAGCGTGGGCCCTGCGCATGTGCATGCGCCATCCGCCGAAGAAGGCCTGCGCATCCTTCTGGCCGAAGACAATCCCATCAACATGATGCTGATCCGCGAGCTGCTGCGCCGCCGCGGTCACACCGTCACCGAAGTCACCACCGGCACCGACGCGGTGCAGGCGATGCTGAATGGCGGATTTGATCTTCTGCTCACGGACATCCACATGCCGGGCATGGACGGCATCGAAGCCGCCCGCGCCATCCGACTGGGCGAACAGCGCAGCGGACGGCCACGGACGCCCATCGTAGCCCTGACCGCCGACGCCCTGGACGGCGGCAAGCGCGTCTGCCAGGAGGCAGGCATGGACGGTTTCCTGACCAAGCCTGTGGACCCCGCCGAGCTGGAGGAAATGTTCCTGATGCTGTTCCCTAGCGAGGAGCGTTCGCATATCGTCGCGGCATGACCGCTTCGGGGGCGTCGGCGCGCAAGCGCCATACATTCAAGGATTATCTCAGTCCGCGTGTGCTGGTGATGCTGGCGCTGGGCTTTTCGTCGGGTTTGCCCTTCCTGCTGGTGGGCAACACGTTCGGCTTCTGGCTGCGCGATGAGGGCACCACCCTCAAGGCCATCGGATTCATTTCCTGGGTCGGCATCGCCTATTCCCTGCAATTTGCCTGGTCGCCGCTGCTGGACCGCGTGCCCACGCTCAAGTTCCTGGGCCAGCGGCGGGGCTGGATGGTGCTGTCCCAGGTGCTCACGGCGGTCGGTCTCATCGCCATGGCGATGGTGGGAACCAGTCACGGCCTGACGGTGCTGGGGGCATGCGCCCTGCTGGTCGCCTTCGCGTCGGCCACCCAGGACATCGCCATATCGGCCTGGCGGATCGAGATCGCCAAAAGCCCGGACGAGCTGGGGCTTCTCACCTCCGCCAACACCATCGGCTATCGCGTCGCGCTGCTCTGCACCGACTCTCTTATCCTGGTGTCGGCCCAGCATCTGGGCTGGCCCCTGTCCTCCACTATCT
>CANGRN010000049.1 GCA_947455695.1 Alphaproteobacteria bacterium | reverse complement strand
CCGGCGCTCCAGTTCCCGGCAAAGACTTCATGCAGGGCACCAGGTCGCAGTCCCCCGCCCAAAACCGCATCGGCCTGTGAATCCCCCAATGGCAGCGGCGGCCGGTCCCGGGGCAGGTCATAGCGCGCTAGAAAATGGCGCAATTCCGCGATTTTTTCTGGATTGTTCATGTTATGTTCTATAATGCTCCGCCCCTCGGGGGAGTCAAGGCGGGCCACTTGTTGTGAATCACTCTCAAATTGCATGGCTAAGCATTTACTGCGCGCAACACTGGCATGTTGCGCCGCAACTGGTGGCGTGTTTCGATGCTGGGTAATTCTTATAAGAAACGAACGTTTCCATGGCCTTCCGCAAGGGGGCGGGGAAGACGTGTCTGAATGCACGGTTGGGGTTGAAATGGGTTATCCGCCGAAACAGGGTCTTTACGACCCCGCGAATGAGCATGACGCCTGCGGCGTCGGCTTTGTTGCGAACATCAAGGGCGCCAAGTCCCATGAGATCATCGGGCTGGGCCTGCAGCTCCTGATCAACCTGGACCATCGCGGCGCGGTGGGCGCCGATCCGCTGGTCGGCGATGGCGCCGGCATCCTGATCCAGATTCCCGATCCGCTGTTCCGCGAATGGGCCCAGGAGACGGGCGTCAAGCTTCCCGAGCCGGGCAAGTATGCCGTGGCCATGTGTTTCCTGCCGCGCGAAGCCAAGGCGCGCGAGATCGTGGTCAAGCAGTTCGAACATTTCATCAAGCTGGAAGGCCAGAAGCTTCTGGGCTGGCGCGATGTGCCGACCGATCCGGCGGGTCTGGGCAAGACCGTTCTCGACGGCATGCCGCTGATCCGCCAGGCGATCATCGCGGCAGGTCCGCACATCCGCGACCAGGACCAGTTCGAGCGCAAGCTGCTGACCATCAGGAAGCAGGCGCAGAACCCGCTGGCCGATCTTGCCAAGAAGCACAAGCTGCCGGCGATCCAGCAGCTCTACATGCCGTCGCTGTCCACGCGCACCGTGGTCTACAAGGGCCTGCTGCTGGCGCATGACGTGGGCCGTTTCTACCGCGACCTGCAGAATTCGCTGACCGTTTCGGCGGTGGCGCTGGTGCATCAGCGTTTCTCCACCAACACCTTCCCGTCCTGGAAGCTGGCGCATCCGTACCGCTACATTGCCCATAACGGCGAGATCAACACGGTGCGCGGCAACGTCAACTGGATGAATGCGCGTCGCCGCAGCATGGAATCCGAATTGCTGGGTCCGGATCTCGACAAGATGTGGCCGCTGATCCCGCACGGCCAGTCCGACACCGCGTGCCTGGACAATGCGCTGGAGTTGCTGGTGGCCGGCGGCTATCCGCTGGCGCATGCCGTGATGATGCTGATCCCCGAAGCCTGGGCCGGCAACAAGAGCATGGATGCCAAGCGCAAGGCTTTCTACGAATATCATGCCGCGCTGATGGAGCCGTGGGACGGCCCCGCGGCGATCGCCTTCACCGACGGCCGCCAGATCGGCGCGACGCTCGACCGCAACGGGCTGCGCCCGGCGCGCTATATCGAAACCGAAGACGACCTGGTGATTCTCGCCTCGGAATCGGGCGTGATCCCGGTGCCGGAGGAGAAGATCAAGCGCAAGTGGCGCCTGCAGCCCGGCAAGATGCTGCTGATCGACTTCGAGGAAGGCCGCATCGTCGAGGACGAGGAGATCAAGCAGAAGTTCTCCGCCGCCGAACCGTATGAAGATTGGCTGAAGGCCGCCCAGTTCAAGCTGGGCGATCTGCCGGACCTGCCCGAAGATCACCGCGCAAAGGCGAACGATCCCTCGCTGCTGCTCGACCAGCAGCAGGCCTTTGGCTACACCCAGGAAGACATCCAGTTCTTCCTGGAGCCGATGGCGACCGCGGGCGATGATCCGCTGGGCTCGATGGGCGCGGACACGCCCATTGCGGTGCTGTCGAAGAAGCCCAAGCTGCTCTACAATTACTTCAAGCAGAACTTCGCCCAGGTCACCAATCCGCCGATCGATCCGATCCGCGAGGAGCTGGTGATGAGCCTGGTCTCGATGATCGGCCCCCGCCCCAACCTGCTGGGCCGCGATGCCGGCGCCCACAAGCGGCTGGAAGTTCTCCAGCCCGTCCTGACCAACGCCGATGTGGAAAAGATCCGCTCGATTTCCGAACTGGTGGACGGCGCCTTCCGCACCGGCACCATCGATTGCACCTGGCCGGCGTCCGAAGGCGCCGAAGGCCTGTCCAATGCCGTGCAGCGCATCTGCCTGAACGCCACCGATGCGGTGCTGGCGGACAACAACATCCTGATCCTGTCGGATCGCGCCGTCAGCGCCGACCGTATTCCGATCCCGGCCGCGCTGGCGACGGCGGCGGTGCATCACCATTTGGTGCGCCAGGGCCTGCGCATGCAGACCGGGCTGGTCGTGGAAACCGGCGAAGCGCGCGAAGTCCATCATTTCTGCGTGCTGGCGGGCTATGGCGCCGAAGCCATCAATCCGTATCTGGCGTTCGAGACGCTCGAGCAGATCCGGGTGCGCCAGGGCCTGGCCCTCAAGCCTTACGAAGTGCAGAAGAACTACATCAAGGCGATCGGCAAGGGCGTGCTGAAGGTGATGTCCAAGATGGGCATCTCCACCTACCAGTCCTATTGCGGCGCGCAGATCTTCGACGCGGTGGGCCTGTCCACCGACTTCATCCAAAAATACTTCACCGGCACCGCCTCGACCATCGAAGGCATCGGCCTGAAAGAGATCGCCGAGGAATGCGTGCGCCGTCACAGGGACGCGTTCGGCGACAATCCGATCTATCGCAACATGCTGGATGTCGGCGGCGATTACGCCTTCCGCCTGCGCGGCGAAGACCATGCCTGGACGCCCGATTCGGTGTCCCGCCTGCAGCATGCCGTGCGTGGCAACAATCCGGCGGAATACGAACTGTTCGCCCAGCAGATCAACGAGCAGTCCGAGCGCCTGCTGACTTTGCGCGGCCTGATGCAGTTCAAGGCCGGCGACAGCGTGCCGCTGGACGAAGTCGAACCTGCCAATGAAATCGTCAAGCGCTTCTCCACCGGCGCGATGAGCTTCGGCTCCATCAGTCGCGAAGCGCACACCACGCTCGCCATTGCCATGAACCGCATCGGCGGGCGCTCCAACACGGGCGAAGGCGGCGAGGAAGCCGACCGCTTCAAGCCGATGGCCAACGGCGATTCCATGCGCTCGGCAATCAAGCAGGTGGCGTCAGGCCGCTTCGGCGTCACCGCCGAATATCTGGTCAATGCCGACGACATCCAGATCAAGATGGCCCAGGGCGCCAAGCCCGGCGAAGGCGGTCAGCTGCCCGGCCACAAGGTCGATGCCAACATCGCCAAGGTGCGCCATTCCACGCCCGGCGTGGGCCTGATCTCGCCGCCGCCGCATCACGATATCTATTCCATCGAAGACCTGGCGCAGCTGATCCGCGACTTGAAGAGCGTCAATCAGAAGGCGCGCATCTCGGTCAAGCTGGTGTCGGAAGTGGGCGTGGGCACGGTCGCGGCCGGCGTCGCCAAGTGCCGCGCCGATCACATCACCATTTCCGGCTTTGAAGGCGGCACCGGCGCATCGCCCCTGACGTCTTTGACTCATGCCGGCAGCCCTTGGGAAATCGGCCTGGCCGAAACCCAGCAGACCCTGGTGCTGAATGGTTTGCGCGGCCGCGTGGCGGTGCAGGTCGATGGCGGTCTGCGCACCGGCCGCGATGTCGCCATTGGCGCGCTGCTTGGCGCCGACGAGTTCGGCTTTGCCACCGCACCCCTGATCGCCAGTGGCTGCATCATGATGCGCAAGTGCCATCTCAACACCTGCCCGGTGGGTGTCGCCACCCAGGATCCGGTGCTGCGCAAGCGCTTCACCGGCCAGCCCGAGCATGTGATCAACTACTTCTTCTTCGTGGCCGAGGAACTGCGCGTCATCATGGCGAACCTCGGCTTCCGCACCCTGAACGAGATGATCGGCCGGGTGGACAAGCTCAACATGAACAAGGCCGTGTCGCACTGGAAGGCCAGGGGCATCGACCTGGGCCGCATCCTCTACAGCGTCACCCCCAAGCCGGGCGTGGCCATCCATCACAAGGAAAAGCAGAATCACGGCCTGGAATCGGCGCTGGATCACGATCTGATCATCGCCGCCAAGCCGTCGATCGAGCATGGCCAGCCGATGCGGCTGGAGCGCAGCGTGCGCAACGTGGACCGTACCGTCGGCGCCATGCTGTCGGGCGAAGTGGCCCGGCGCCATGGCCATGCCGGCCTGCCCGAGGACACGATCAGCGTGAAGTTCACCGGCACGGTGGGGCAGAGCTTTGGCGCCTTCCTGGCGCGGGGCATTTCCATCGAGCTGACCGGCGATGCCAACGACTATGTCGGCAAGGGCCTGTCGGGTGGGCGCATTGTGGTCAAGCCGCCGGCGGGCCTTTCCCGCGATCCGGCCGAGAACATCATTGTCGGCAACACGGTGCTGTATGGCGCCATCGCCGGCGAAGCCTATTTCCACGGCGTGGCGGGCGAACGTTTTGCCGTGCGCAACTCCGGCGCCATCTGCGTGGTGGAAGGCACCGGCGATCACGGCTGCGAATACATGACGGGCGGCGTGGTGGTGGTGCTGGGCAAGACCGGGCGCAATTTCGCCGCCGGCATGTCGGGCGGCGTTGCCTATGTTCTCGATGAGGAAGGCACTTTCGAACAACGCTGCAACCTGGCCATGGTGAAGCTGGAAAAGATCGCACCCGCCGAGGGCGGCGATCATCCGGGCCTGCCCAAGCATCGCTCGGTCAGCGTGGCCGACCCGGGCATGGGCGACCTGCTCGCCTTTGACGCCGAACGCCTGCGCATCCTGGTGGAACGCCACCTGCTGCACACCGGCAGCGCCCGCGCCAAGCATCTTCTGGACAACTGGGACGTCAGCCTGACGAAGTTCGTCAAGGTCATGCCGTCCGACTACGCCAAGGCGCTCACCGACATGAAGGCGCGCGCCGCCATCGCCGCGGAATAAGAGACATGGGCAAGATCACAGGTTTTCTGGAAATCGAACGCGCCGAGCGTCCTGCTGAGAAGCCGGAAGCGCGCATCAACAACTATAAAGAGTTCGTCCATAACCTGCCGGCGCCGGAAGTCAGCAAGCAGGCGGCGCGTTGCATGGATTGCGGCATTCCTTTTTGCCACAATGGTTGCCCCGTCAATAACCTGATCCCCGACTGGAACAACCTGGTCTACCGGGACCAGTGGCGCACCGCGTCCGAGAGTTTGCACTCCACCAACAATTTTCCCGAATTCACCGGCCGCATCTGCCCCGCGCCCTGCGAGGCCAGCTGCACCCTGAACATCATCGACAGCCCGGTCACCATAAAGACCATCGAATGCCAGATCGTCGACCGCGCCTGGGAAGAAGGCTGGATCCAGCCGGTCATGGCGCCGAAGAAGACCGGCAAGACCGTGGCGGTGGTGGGCTCCGGCCCCGCCGGCATGGCGGCGGCCCAGCAATTGGCGCGCGCCGGCCACAGCGTCACCCTGTTTGAAAAGTCCGACCGCATCGGCGGCCTCCTGCGTTACGGCATTCCCGACTTCAAGATGGAAAAGCATCTGATCGATCGGCGCATGCGCCAGATGGAAGCTGAAGGCGTGGTGTTCCGCACCAATGTCGAGGTCGGCGTCACCGTCTCGATGGACATGCTGCAGGCCGATTATGACGCGGTGGTGCTGTCGGGCGGCGCCGAAGACCCGCGCGATCTGCCGGTGGCCGGCCGCGAGCTGGACGGCATCCATTTCGCCATGGATTTCCTGGTGCAGCAGAACAAGCGCGTCGCCGGCGATCCGGAAGCCAAGGCCGCGCCGAACGGCACATTGAGCGCCAAGGGCAAGCATGTGGTGGTGATCGGCGGCGGCGATACCGGTTCGGACTGCGTGGGCACCTCCAACCGCCATGGCGCGGCCTCGGTGACCCAGTTCGAAATCATGCCCCAGCCCCCGGTGAAGGAAAACAAGCAGCTGGTGTGGCCCGATTGGCCCCTGAAGCTGCGGACCTCGTCCTCGCACCAGGAAGGCTGCGAGCGCGACTGGTCGGTGCAGACCAAGCGCGCCATCGGCGAGAATGGCAAAATCACGGCGCTGGAATGTGTCCGCGTGGACTGGCAACTGGGTGACGGCGGCAAGATGAACCTGGTCGAAGTGCCCGGCAGCGAATTCACGCTCAAGGCTGACCTGGTGCTGCTGGCGATGGGCTTTGTCGGCCCGCGCAAGGCCGGCCTGGTCGAACAGTCCGGCGTGGAGCTGGATGCCCGCGGCAATGTGAAAGCGCCGCTGACCAACTACCAGACCAGCAAGTCCAAGATCTTTGCCTGCGGTGACATGCGCCGTGGCCAGTCGCTGGTGGTGTGGGCGATCCGCGAGGGCCGTCAGTGCGCCCGCGGGGTGGACGAATTCCTGATGGGACACTCTGAATTGCCACGCTGACGCGCGGCGGAGTTGCCGCGCTGATTATTTTGTAATGACGATGCCCAAGGGCGCCGCCTTGGCGCTTTCCAGCACCTGCGCCGCCTTGGCGATCAGCGGGCTTTGCAGCGCCTGGCGCTTGGAGACCAGCACGGTGGCATCGGCCAGCCGCGCGATCACCGGCGCATTCGAGCCCTGGCCGACGGGTCCACAATCGATCACCACAAAGTCGGCCCCGCCGCGCAGGACCGAGACCAGCCGCTCCATCGGGCGCGACTGGAACATGGTGACGGCATTCTTGGGCCGCTTGGGCGTGGCCAGCAGATAGGTTTCCCCGCGCGGATCCTTGGCCAGCGCCTGGTTCAGCGGCACCGATCCGGTCAGCACGTCATACAGGCCAGTCTTCACGGTCGCGTTGATGGCTCGGGACGACAGGCGCTGGGGCGCGCAATCCACGATGATCGCCTTCTTGCCCATCTTGGATGCGGCGCGCGCCAGGCTGACGGCGATGGCGCTGCGGCTTTCGCCGCTGTCGATCGAGGTCACGGCGACGATGGCGGCGCCTTCGCCGTCCCTGGCTTCCAGCTGGCGCACCAGCCCTGCCATGGCGTGGGAATATTTGCTGGCCGGATAATCCAGCACGAAATCGGCAGCGCGCAGCTGGGCGGTGTCGTTGATCTCGCCCAGGATCGGCGGGCCGCTCCACACCGCGACCGGCGATTTGGGCTTTGCGCCGCGCGGCATGGGGCGCGGGATGGGCGGGACGATGGTTGCGCGCCGGTTGCCATTGACCCGGACCGGCATCATGGGCCCCAGTTTTTCGACGATCAGCGCCGCCAGTATGCCCAGCAGCAGGCCCAGCGGCAGCGAGGCGCCCAGGATCAGCATGCGCTTGGGCCCGGCCGGATGCGTGGGCACCGAGGCGTTGGAAATGATGCGGCTTTCGGGCACCTGCACATCGTCCATGTTCTGGCTCTGGCGCAGGCGCTGGACAAAAGCTTCGTATTGCAGCCGGGTGGAGTTGGCGTTGGATTCCATCGCCTGCAACTGCACCCGCGCCATGTTCTGGGTGCGCGCGGTGCCTTCGGTGCCGCCCAGGCTGCCTTGCAGCGAGTTCAGCTGGGCGCGCGCCACCAGCACGTCGTTGGCGGCGCTGGCGGCCAGACGGTTTACTTCCTGGGTGATCTTGAAGCTCAGGTCGCGCTTCTGCTCCTGGAT
>CANGRN010000048.1 GCA_947455695.1 Alphaproteobacteria bacterium | reverse complement strand
GCGGGCCGCCGATCACGCGATAGGGCAGACCCAGGGAGATAAAGCGATCTTCAAATTCGCGCATCTGGAAGGAGGCGCGCACCAGCACCGCCATCTGGGCAAAGGTGTTGCCCTGGCGATGCAGGTCCTCGGCATCGGAGGCGACGTTGCGGGCTTCTTCCTCAGCGTCCCATACGCCGGCGACGCGGATTTTCTCGCCCTGTTCGCCTTCGGTCCAAAGCGTCTTGCCCAAACGCCCCTTGTTGGCGGCGATCAGGCCGGAGGCGGCGCCCAGGATCACGGGCGTGCTGCGGTAATTGCGTTCCAGACGGATCACCTTGGCGCCGGGAAAGTCGCGCTCGAAACGCAGGATGTTTTCCACTTCCGCGCCGCGCCAGCCATAGATGGACTGGTCGTCATCGCCCACCACGCAGACATTGCCCGATCCCTTGGCCAGCAGGTTCAGCCACAGATACTGGACCACGTTGGTGTCCTGGTATTCGTCCACCAGCATGTAGCGGAAGCGGTCGCGGTAATCGGCCAATATGTCGGGCTGGGTCTTCAGGATGTGCAGGGTCTCCAGCAGCAGGTCGCCGAAGTCGGCGGCGTTCAGCGCTTTCAATCGTTCCTGGTACTGGTGATAGAGCAGCTTGCCCTTGCCGAAGGCGTAGCCCTGGGCTTCGCCTTCGGAGACATCGCCGGGCCGCAGGCCGCGGTTCTTCCAGCCATCGATCATGCTGGCGAGGGTGCGGGCGGGCCAGCGCTTTTCGTCCACGCCTTCGGCCTCGATCAACTGCTTCATCAGGCGAAGCTGGTCGTCGGTATCGAGAATGGTGAAATTGCTTTTCAGACCCGCCAGCTCGGCATGACGGCGCAGCATCTTGGCGCCGATGGAATGGAAGGTGCCCAGCCATTGCATACCCTCGACGACACCCCCAATGAGTGCGCCGATGCGCTCCTTCATCTCGCGCGCCGCCTTGTTGGTGAAGGTGACGCACAGAAGCTGGCCCGGCCAGGCACGGCGGGTGGCCAGGATATGGGCAAGGCGGGTGGTCAGGACGCGGGTCTTGCCGGTGCCGGCGCCGGCCAGCACCAGCACGGGGCCGTCCACCGCTTCCACCGCCTCGCGCTGTTCCTTGTTCAGGCCCGCGAAGTAAGGCGGCTCGCGCGGGACCGGCGCGGTCGAAGAAGGTTCTTCAAACGCGGAATCCAGAGGGTCGGAATAACGGTCGCCATAGCCGCTCATGCGGGCAACCGGGGTGTGTGAAGCATGAGAACGATATTAGAACGAAGGGGAGGCAATTCCCATCTAATTATCGTCTTCGCCCTTTTCCAGCCTGTGGCTGGACAGGGTTTGATCCGCCTTGTCCTTGCGCGCTTCCGCCAGGTTCCGCACCGCCTTGGGCGTGCCGTGCAGGACGCGGTTGGCCGCCGCGGTCTCTTCTTTTTCCGCCCTTGCCTTTGCCTTCCGGACCCGGTTCAGGTTGACGATCTCAGCCATTTTCGCGGGCCGTGGCGCGGGCGTAAGCCGGGCGGTCGGTGACGCGCTTCACATAGGCTTCCAGCAGCGGCGTGGAATCCAGCAGCGGCGAGCCCATGAACATCTTGAAGGTGGTGGCGATCAGGATGTCCACCGCGCTGAACTTGTCGCCCAGGATGTAGGGGCCCTTTTCCAGCGTGGCGTTGACGAAACCCATCACCTCGTCGGTCTTGACCCAGCCGGCGGTGCCGCGCGGGATTTCCCATTTCATGTAGGCGCTCATCCAGGCCGGCTCCATCACGCCGGCATAATAGGCCAGCCAGGAAACGTAAGCGCCGCGCTTGGCATCGCCCACCACCGGGCCGATGCCGTTCTGGGTGAACTTGTCGGTGAGATAGAGCGCGATGGCCGAGGATTCGAACACCAGCGTGTCGCCATCCTTCAGCGCCGGCGACTTGCCATGGGGATGCGGGTTTTCCGGATCGGCGCCGCCCGTGCCGTCGGGGCGGCGGATATTGGCGATGCGGTGAATCTCATAAGGCGCGCCCAGTTCTTCCAGCAGGAAGATGAAGCGCGAGGAGCGGGTGCGGGGATGGTGGTAGAGTGTGAGCATAGCCGAAGGCTATTGCCTGGCGGCGAGGGCGTAAAGCCTGAGGGCGCTGGCCAGCGGCCGCTCACCGCGCGTTGCGTCAATCTGGGCCACCAGCGCGGCCAGGCTGATGCGTTGTTGTTGGGCAGATTGGTCGATTACCGCCCAGAACTCCGCCTCCAGCGCCACGCTGGTACGATGTCCGGACAGGGAGAAGGAGCGTTTCTTCAGGCTCACCGGATCGCTCTCCAGTCCAGGATGTCGAGTTCCTTTGCCAGCTTGTCGCCGCCGGGGCGGGGCGGCATCAGGACTTTGGGCCGTTTCAGATTTGTGACGGCGCCCGCCGCGATCACGGCATTGCGGTCGGTCCAGCCATCGGTATCCAGCAGGCGAACGCGGCCCCATTGCCGGCGCAGGGCGCGCACCAGGTCATCGGGCGTGTCATCGTCATCATCCGCCACGATCACGTTCATCAGGAACAGGCTGTTTTTGGGCTTCAGCCGCGATTTTGCCAGCTTGAAGAAGGCGGGCTGCATGAAGGCTTCCGGCATGCCGCCTTCGCCGAAGGCATCCAGCACCAGCGCGTCGTGACGCTGGCGGTGGGTTTTCAGATATTCGACGCCGTCCGCGACATGGCAGGTGACCGTCTCGGGCAGGTGGAAATATTTCTTTGCGATGTCGAAGCTGAACTTGTGCAGGTCCACCACCGTGACCTGGACGTTGCTGCGCACCAGCATGGTGGCCAGCGTGCCGCCGCCGCAGCCGATCATCAGCACGTCGCGCGCGCCGGCCTGCATCAGGAAAAAGTACATGGCGTGGATATAGTCGGCGGTGGACACGCCATGCGCGTCGGCGGCGCTCTGGTGATATTCCTTCTGCCAGTAGCTGACCTTGCCGGTGAGGCTGTCCTGGATGATGTAGTGGCCGGGCGCCGGGATAATGCGGTTGGTGGTCATTTCCAGTAATCCGGCAGCTCTGGTTTGGTCCCAGCCAGAATGGCGATGGCGTCGGCGCCGTCCGCGCCCCGGGCTTTCAGCGCATCATACAGGCGCCGGTACAGCTTGTCCTTGGTGTCGGGTGGCAAGGATTCGAACGCGGTGCTGTAGATCATGTAACTGAGCGGGTAACGGAACAGCCGGTTGTTGAGATCGAAGCTGCGCAGGCTGCGGCCCTTGCCATCGAAGGGGCCGCGCTTGGCGAAGTCCGCGGTGAAGCCGGAATTGCCCTGGATCGGGCCCGGCAGGGGGACTTCGCTGGCGAAGGTCATATAGGCGACCAGGTCGTCCAGTCCGGCCTCCGAATATTGCTTGTTCAGCACGAAGACGCGGTTGGCGAAGCCGGTCTGATGTTCCAGGGTCATCAGCGCCACGATATCGCTCGTGGGTTTCAGCGCATGGGCGGGATCGAAGCGGTCCGCCAGGCTGGCCAGGGTCGGGCCGCCTTCGGCCGGCAGGTCATAGGGCTTGTCGGGATCGGGCGCGGTGATGTTGCCCAGGTGGCGCATATTTTGCGTCTTGCCGGTGACGTACCAGCCACCCCAGCGATCCTGGAAATCGCGCGTCTGGTCGGTGACGTCGAAAGGATGGGCGGGATTGGGAATCTGCGGCATGCCGTCGGCGGTGGCGATGATGTTGGCCACGATCCAGCCCGGCGCCACATTGTTGACCATGCCGTGGCAGACGGCACAGCGCGCGCTTTCTTCCACCAGCCTGGGCGATCCTTTGGCGTCCGGCCCATTGTTGTCCAGCGTGTAGAAAACAAGGCCGCCGCGCCGGTCATTGGCCAGGATCTCGATCAAGCCGCCGGGATGGACCGCGCCCACCGACACGTCGTCGTTGAAGTAAAGGGTGCGCGGTGTCTTGGGGGTGATGCGGTCGAACTGCAGGCTGGAACTGGTGAAGGGCAGGACCTGGGATTCCGGCGAAACCTTCAAAGCCTTCAGCACGCTTTCCAGATAGCCATGGCCGCCCGGGGCATAAGCCAGCTTGACCTCGCCCTTGGCCAGCCTGGCTTCCAGCGCCGCCACGACATTGGTGGTGTCCGGTTCGCTGTCGGCGCGCGCCATCGCGATCGCCGCCACGGCCAGCGGCAGCATGAGCAAAAGCCGTATCTTCATGCGGCGCGGGATATCACTTCGGCGCGATCATGTCTTCAGGCTTCACCACGGCGTTGAATTCCGCCTCGGTGACGTAGCCGCCGCCGACCGCTTCTTCCTTCAGGGTGGTGCCGTTCTTGTGTGCGGTCTTGGCGATCTTGGCGGCATTGTCATAGCCGATCTTGGGCGCCAGCGCGGTCACCAGCATCAGCGAGCGTTCCAGCCCCGCCTTGATATTGTCGCGGCGCGGCTCGATGCCGACCACGCAATTGTCGGTGAAGCTGATCGCGGCATCGGCCATCAGGCGCACCGATTGCAGGAAGTTATAGGCCATCACCGGGTTGTAGACGTTCAGCTCGAAATGGCCCTGGCTGTCGGCAAAGGTCAGCGCTGCATTGTTGCCGAAGATCTGCACGCAGACTTGGGTCAGGGCTTCGCACTGGGTGGGATTGACCTTGCCCGGCATGATGGACGAGCCGGGCTCGTTTTCCGGCAGCGCCAGTTCGCCCAGGCCCGAGCGCGGGCCCGAACCCAGAAGGCGGATGTCGTTGGCGATCTTGAACAGCGATGCCGCCACCGTGTTGATGGCGCCGTGGCTGAACACCATGGCGTCATGGGCGGCCAGCGCCTCGAACTTGTTGGGGGCGGTGGTGAACGCCATACCGGTGATCTTGGCGATCTTCTCGGCCACCATCTTATCGAAACCGATGGGGGCGTTCAGGCCGGTGCCCACGGCGGTGCCGCCCTGGGCCAGTTCCATCAGCTTGGGCATGGACTGTTCGATGCGGGCGATGCCGTTGGCGACCTGGGTGGCATAGCCGGAAAATTCCTGGCCCAGGGTGATGGGCGTTGCGTCCTGGGTGTGGGTGCGCCCGATCTTGATGATGTCCTTCCAGGCGTTGACCTTGGCGGCCAGCGCGGTGTGCAGGTGCTTGAGCGCGGGCAGCAGGCGGTGCTGGATTTCCTCGGCGCAGGCGATGTGCATGGCCGTCGGGTATGTGTCGTTGGACGACTGGCTCATATTGACGTGATCGTTGGGATGGACTGGCTTTTTGCTGCCCATCGTCCCGCCCAGCATTTCGATGGCGCGGTTACTGATCACTTCATTGGCGTTCATGTTGGACTGGGTGCCCGACCCGGTCTGCCACACCACCAGCGGGAAATGCTCGTCCAGCTTGCCGTCGATCACTTCCTGGGCGGCCTTGATGATGGTCTCGCCGATGGTCTTGTCCAGGCCGCTCAGCGCCATGTTGGTTTCGGCGGCGGCGCGCTTGACGATGCCCAGCGCGCGGATGACCGGGGCGGGCTGCTTTTCCCAGCCGATCTTGAAGTTGCCCAGGCTGCGCTGGGCCTGCGCGCCCCAATAGCGGCTGGCGTCAACCTCGATGGGGCCGAAAGTGTCTGTTTCGGTGCGGGTCTTGGTCATGGAATGGGGTCTTTCGAAATGGATTATTTTTTTCGGAATGAATCCAGGCTGACCACTTCGCCCGGCTTCTCGCCGGCGGCGGCGGGCGCGGCCTTGGCCGGCTCGGGCGCTTCAATCTCGGCGACCGGCTCGGGCGTGTTGGTCGGCACCATCACCGGCCCGGTGGCGGGCTTGGCGACATCGCCCTCGGCGCGGAATTGCAGGCCGAACTGCACGCCGGGGTCGAAAAAGGCGGTGAGGGCATTGAAGGGGATATGAAGCGGCGCCGGCAGCTTCTTGAAGGTCAGGGTTACCTCGAAATAATCATCCTTCACCTTCAGCGCCCAATACTGGTGCTGGATGATGATGGTCATTTCGTCGGGATACTGCTCCTTCAGGAAATCGGGAATGTCCACACCGTCAGCATGGGTCTTGAAGGTCAGGTAGAAATGGTGCGCGCCGATCAGGCCGGACTTTTCGATGCGCCGCAACGCGTCGCGCACGACGCCCCGCAGCGCCGAGTCGGTAAGTGCCTGATATCCGATAAAGTCTTTTGCCATATGCCTTGGAGACTAAGCGCCGGATGGGTGGAGTCAATTGCGGCAGGAAGCCCGGGCCGCCCGCACAGGGCTATTTTGACGCAAATGCGAAGAAAACGGAACCGGACCGGCGTAAACGCCGTTGTGAATAAGCGGTGCCAATAACCCCCGGAAACCCGTCATGAAAATTGCGCAGATCGCCCCCTTGGTGGAAAGCGTGCCGCCCACCCTGTATGGCGGTACCGAGCGGGTTGTGTCCTGGCTGACCGAGGAACTCGTTGCTGCGGGCCATGAAGTCACCCTGTTCGCCTCGGGCGATTCCAGGACGACCGCCCAGCTGGTGCCCATCGTGCCCCGTGCGTTGCGATTGGATGGCATTCACAACTCGACCCCCTACAACATCATCATGCTGGACCAGGTGGCGGCGCGGAGCCGCGAATTCGACGTGATGCATTTTCACATCGACTTCTTCCACTATCCCCTGTTCCGCAACATGGCGCACAAGACCCTGACCACCCTGCATGGGCGCCAGGATCTGCCGGAACTGCCTCCCGTCTATCGCGCCTTTCCGCACATGCCGCTGGTGTCGATTTCCAATCATCAGCGCTTGCCCGTCCCGCCGGTGAACTGGCGCGGCACCGTCTATCACGGCCTGCCCGAGGGCATGCTGAAGGAAGGAAGCGGGCAGGGCGGCTACCTGGCGTTCCTGGGCCGCATCTGTGCCGACAAGGGCATCCTGCCCGCCATCGAGATCGCGCGCCGCGCCGGCATGAAACTGAAAGTGGCGGCCAAGGTCGATCCGGCCGACCAGAAATATTACGACGAGCAGGTCAAGCCGGTGCTGGATGTCAGCCCGCATGTGGAATTCATCGGCGAGATCAATGACGGCCAGAAGCAGGAATTCCTGGGCAACGCCGCGGCGCTGCTGTTTCCCATCTCCTGGCCCGAGCCCTTTGGCCTGGTGATGATCGAAAGCATGGGTGTCGGCACGCCGGTGATCGCCTTCCACTGCGGCTCGGTGCCCGAGATCATGGAAGACGGCCTGACCGGCTATGTGGTCGACGACATTGACGGCGCGGTGGCTGCGCTGGCCAAGCTGGACCGGCTGTTCCGCCCGTCGATCCGCTCGCGGTTCGAGGAACGCTTCAGCGCCCGCGCCATGGCCCGCGAATATGTGAAGATTTACGAGTCCCTGGCGGCACAGGGTACGGAACCGGAAGCGGCGAAAGTCGCCGCCGAGTAATTTGAAACGCGAGGAACTTCATGGAGGCCAAAACCCTCCCGGACGTGGCCGACGATATTTCGACTTTCTATATTCAGGCGACGGAATCCATCCAGGAACGCTGGCCCCGCACGCTCAAGCAGGGCGATACCTTTGCCATGTTCGATGCGCTGGGCGATTGCATCGCGCCCGGGCTGACGCCGGGCGGGGTGTTCCACAACGACACGCGCTATCTGTCGGGGGTGCAGCTGCTGATCGATGGCCAGCGGCCGCTGCTGCTGTCCAGCGCGGTGGAGAATGACAATGTCGTTCTGACCGTCGATCTGTCCAATCCCGACATCTACCAGGGCAGCGCCATCATCCTGCCGCGCGAAGTGCT
>CANGRN010000047.1 GCA_947455695.1 Alphaproteobacteria bacterium | reverse complement strand
GGTGGCGGACCTCAACAACAATCCGGCCTATCATTATGCCGGCGCCATCACTGCGGCGCTGTTTCTCAATCGTTTTGTGTCCAAGACCAAGAGCTGGGCGCATCTGGATATTCCCGCTTGGATCGACCGCGCCAAGCCGGGGCGTCCCATCGGCGGCGAGGCCAATGGCGCCCGCGCCATCTATGCGCTGCTGAAAGAACGCTATGGCCGATAAGAGAGTGACCCCGGCGCGGCCCGACCTGGCGGCGGCGCACCTCAAGGGCACGGTGGATGCGCCGCGTTATGCGCAAGGCGTCAAATACTCCATCGGCGTGGGCCGCGCAGCGCTGTGCGTCGAGCCGACTTTCGGTTCCGCCCAGGACAGCGAGCTTTTGTTCGGCGAAGTCTTCACCGTCTATGAAGAAGGCGACTGGCTGTGGGGACAGGCGGAAAACGACCGCTATGTGGGATATATTTTCGAACTGGGCGCGCGTCCGCTGTTCACCACGGACGCCACGGTTTCGGCCCTGATGGCGCCGGTCTTTTCCGCGCCGGATCTGAAGACCGCTGTCCAGGATTTCCTGCCGCTGAATGCGCGCGTTCCGGTGCTGGATCGCCAGGGCGATTATGTGCGGATCGGCGAATACCAGTATGTCCACCATCGCCATCTCGAACCTCTGGCGGAAAAGGATTTCGTCGCGATTGCCGAACGCTTTGTCGGCATGCCCTATGTCTGGGGCGGCAAGACGGCGGCGGGGCTGGATTGCTCGGGACTGATCCAGACCGCGTTGCAGGCGGTTGGCAAGGCGGTGCCGCGCGACACCGACATGATGGAGAAGGCGCTGGGCGAACCGGTCAGCGCGGCGTCACAGCGGGGCGATCTGGTGTTCTGGAAGGGCCATGTGGGGGTGATGCTGGACGATACGCGCCTGCTGCATGCCAATGCCCATCACATGCTGGTGGCGATCGAGCCCCTGGCGGAGGCGGTGGCGCGCATTGAAAAAATCGCCGGCCCGGTAACGTCGGTCAGGCGCCTCTAGGGGGCGGCTTTGATCTTCGCGTTGGTGCGAATCGCGCGCACCGACTTGTCCTTGTGGGCGATCCACAGGAACAGCCGGTTCAGCAGCGCCAGCGGCCAGACCATCTTGCGCGCCACGTCCAGGAACAGCACCACGCGGACCTGATCGGCATTGTTGGCGGCGTCGTGCAGGAAGGTGTCGTCGAACAGCACCGCTTCGCCGTCATGCCAGAAATATTTCTCGCCCTGTTCGATCTGGGTGCGATCACCGCCCCGCGCCTGCGCCTCGGGATTGATGCGGATCCAGCAGCTATGGTCGCGGTTGTTGCCGGGGATCAGGACGCCCAGGTGGTAGCGGACAAAGCCCTTCCAGTAACCCCAATGCGCCTTGATATGCTGACCGGGCTCCAGCACCGAAAAGAAGGCGGTGTAGACGCCCGGAATGTCCCGAAGCAATGCGGCGGTCCTGGGCGCCAGGGCGCAATTTTCCTCGATGAATTCCCCGGACTTGAACATGAAGCTTTTCCAGGCGATCTGATGAATGCCGCCGGAGGTATAGCTGGTCAGCTCTTCCATGCCCGGGAGGCGCAGCTGGCTGTGGATCAGATGCTCGCATTCGGCGCGGATCACCGGATAGTTCTGCGCCAGCACATCCAGTTCGGGATATTCGCTCAGGTCGCGTTCAAAGGCCTGCAACTTGCGGAACACGCCGCGCCGCTCGGCGCCGATGAACAGCTCCGCCGCGGCATCCTTGATCCGGCTGGCAACAGACATCAGTAGCCCCGGTTCAAGTCCACGACATTCTTGAACGGTGCGCCGGTTTCGGCGCGCGTGACGCAATCCACCACAAAGGCCGATGCGTTGCGCGGATCGGTGATGCCGGCGATGTGCGGCGTCACTGTCACCTTGGGATGGCTCCACAGCACATTGTCCTGCGGCAAGGGTTCGGTCTGGAACACATCCAGCACCGCGCCGCCCAGATGGCCGCTGTCCAGCGCCGCCACCAGATCCTGTTCGTTGCAATGGCCGCCGCGCCCCACATTCATCACCCAGGCCCCTTGCGGCAATCCGGCGAACAGCTGGGCGTTCATGATGCCTTCGGTTTCGGGTGTCAGCGGCAGCATGCACACCATCATGTCGCATTGGGCCAGGAACTGCGGCAGTTCCTGTGTGCCGGCAAAGCTGGTGACGCCGGGCACCGTCTTGCGGCTGCGACTCCAGCCAAACACCTGGAAGTCGAACATCTGCAGCCGCTCGGCCGTCACCGCGCCGATATCGCCCATGCCCAATATGCCGATGCGCACGTCACGGCTGGCGCGCGACAGCATGCGCTGCTTCCACAGATGCGCCTTCTGCGCTTCGTCGAAGGCGCGCTGGTGGCGGTGCACGATCAGGGCATGCATGGTGACGTACTGCGCCATTTCCCGTTGCAGCGTTTCGTCCACGAAACGCACCACCGGCAGGTGGCGGGGAAATTCCGGATCGCGCAGAAAGCCGTCGACGCCGGCGCCCAGCGAGAAGATCGCCTTGAGGCGCGGCAGGCCCTTGAGGAATCCGTGCGGCGGGCGGAAGCCGACAAAATAGTCGATCTGCTGCGGCGCGTAGTGATCCTTGCCCTCGAGGAAACTGTTGAAGGCGGCATGGCCGAACAGCGCCTTGCTCAGCGCATCCCATCCCGGCGGCAACAGGAACAGGACATTGGGCTTGCCCGACAGTCCTGCCACGTTCCGTTAGTTGGCTTTGGGCGCGGGCGGCGTGGCCGGACCGTTCGGACCCTTGGCCGGTGCGCCTTCGGCGGCGGCCGGAGCAGCGCCTGCAGCCGGAGCGGCGGCGGCCGGAGCGGCAGCGGCGGGCGCGGCAGCGGGCTTGGGCGCGGGGATCGGCGCCGGCGCATCGGCATTGCTGCGCAGATAGGCGATCAGGTTGATGCGATCGTCGATCTTGGAGATACCGGCGAAGCTCATCTTGGTGCCGGGAATGTCGGCGCCCGGCGACTTGATGAACTTGAACAGCTCGTCATAGGTCCAGTTGCCCGGCTTGCCCTTCATGGCGCCCGAATAGGAGAAGCCGGCGATCGAGGCGCGGGCGCGGTCCACCACGCCGAACAGCGGCGGTCCAATCTTGATGGTCTTGGCGGCGGACGTGTCGTGGCAGGCTTCGCACTTGGCGGAGGTGGCCTTGCCCGCGGCGACGTCGGCCTTGGCCAGCACGGTGCCCCAATCGGGCAGGGTTTCGGCGACAGGCGCGGCAGCGCCGCCGCCGGCCGGAGTCTCGGTCACGCCTTCCACGACATAGCCGGGCTTTTCCGGCTTTTCGGGTTCATAGATGTTCTCGGCCACGACGCGGACGACGAAGATGAAGATCGCTGTGCCCAGAACGGCACCAATGATCTTGTTCCACTCGAAGGAATCCATGGCTCTCCCCAAAGCCGGGTGGGTCCCGGCAAAATACGGGGCGACATTACCCGCCGCGGCCCCCACGTCATTGCGGCGAAGCGTCGCATAATTTGTAGGCGGTAGCTGGCCTTAGCGCCAATCCCGGCCTAAAGAGGCGCAGGCGATGGAACCGTCATGAACCCAGTCCTTTTGATCCCCGCCCGGATGGCCTCGATGCGGCTGCCGGGCAAGCCGCTGGCCGATATCGCGGGCCAGCCCATGATCGTGCGGGTCTGGGCCCGGGCCATGGCGGCCGCCCTGGGGCCGGTTGTGGTGGCCGCGGGCGAGGACGAGATCGTCGCTTGCGTGGAAAAGGCGGGGGGCCGGGCGGTCCTGACCGACCCGGACCTGCCATCGGGCTCGGACCGGATCTGGGCGGCCCTCAAGACAATCGACCCCAAGGGCGCGCATGACGTGGTGGTGAACCTGCAGGGCGACCTGCCGGCCCTGGACCCGGGCCAGCTCAGGACCGTGGTCGAGGCCCTGGCCAAATCGGGGGCCGATATCGCCACTTTGGCCGCCCCTATCGACAATGCCGCCGACGAAACCAATCCCGCCGTGGTCAAGGCGGTGGTGGCCTGGGACGCCGACGAGCGGCTGGGCCGGGCGCTGTATTTCACCCGCACCACCGCGCCGGGTGGTGAAGGCACGCTCTATCATCATGTCGGTCTTTACGCCTATCGGCGCGAGGCGCTGGAAAGCTTTGTCGCCCTGCCGCCATCGCCGCTGGAAAGCCGCGAGAAGCTGGAACAGCTGCGGGCGCTGGAAGCGGGCATGAGCATTGCGGTGGCGCGTGTGGACGAAGCGCCCCTGTCTGTCGATACTCCCGCCGATTTGGAACGGGCCCGAAAGCTGCTGTCGTGATCAAGACCATTGCCAATGCCAAGCGCATCGCCTTTCAGGGCGAGCCGGGCGCCTATGCCAATCTGGCGGCGCGCGAAGCGGTGCCGCATGCGGCCGCGATCCCCAAGCCCACTTTCGAAGACGCCATCGAGGCGGCCAAGTCCGGCGACACGGATCTGGTCATCATCCCGGTGGAAAATTCGCTGATCGGCCGCATCGCCGATATTCATCATCTGCTGCCAGATTCGGGCCTGCATATCGTGGGCGAACATTTCCTGCCCATCCGGCACCAGTTGCTGGGCCTGAAGGATGCGACCCTGGAAGACATCAAGAGCGTCTACAGCCAAGCGCCGGCGCTGGCCCAGTGCCGCACCATCCTGCGCAACCGCAAGCTGGTGGCGCACAACTGGTACGATACGGCAGGTTCTGCCAAGCATATCGCCGAACTGGGCGACAAAAGCGCCGCGGCCATCGCGTCCACCCTGGCGGCGGAGTTCTATAGCCTGAAGATTCTGCAGGCCGATGTCGAGGACGAGCATCACAACGCCACGCGCTTTTTGATCATGTCGCGCCAGGACGAACGCGCGCCCAACCGGGGCAAGGTGGTGACCAGCTTCATCTTCCAGGTGAAGAACGCGCCGGCCGCGCTGTACAAGGCGCTGGGCGCTTTCGCCACCAACGGCGTGAACATGACCAAGCTGGAGAGCTACCAGCTGGGCGGTTCGTTCAACGCCACCCAGTTCTATGCCGACATCCAGGGCCATCCCGACCAGCCGAACGTCGCCGCCGCGCTGAAGGAGCTGGAATTCCAGACGGCGAAGATGTCGGTGATGGGCGTGTATCCTGCATCGCCCTTCCGCGAAGACATGCCCTGAGCCTGCCGGCGCCGGAGCATTGCCAAAATTGTACGCTGGGATACAATTTGCCCCATGAGCACGCCCGCCAGCACCGTCAAAGTCACCTCCATCACGCCCCTTGGCGACAACAAGGTGTCGATCGTCATGGAGATGGTGGTGGATGTGCACCGGCTGGCCGAAGTCAGCAGCACGCTGCTGCAAGTCGCCGCCAAGGGCGTCGGCGCGGAAAAGAAGAAATAGTCAGCGCATCATCGCCCCGCCCAGTCCTTCAGCAGGTGATGGGCGATGGCGATGGTGACCGGCAGCTTCATGTCGTCTTCGATGCCGCCCGCCAGGCGCGTGCGCACTTCGTCCTTTGTCAGCCAGCGCGCCTCTTCGATCTCGTTGCGGTCGATCGCGAAATCGCGGCTTAGCGCCTTTGCGTAACATCCCAGCATCAAGGAGGACGGAAATGGCCAGGGCTGGGTGGCGTGATAGGTGACCTCGCCCGCCGCCAGGTTCACTTCCTCGCGCAGTTCGCGGCGCACCGCTTCTTCCATGCTCTCGCCCGGCTCCACGAACCCGGCAAAGGCCGAATAAAGCTGGGGTGGGAAACGCTGGTTGCGGCCGACCAGGCATTCATCGCCGAAAACCGGCAGCATGATCACCACCGGATCGGTGCGGGGAAAATGTTCGGCGCCGCAACGGGGGCAGGTTCGGCGGTAACCGCCATCGCAGATCTGCGTGGCCATTGCGCAGTTGGGACAGAAGCCGTGGCGCTTGTGCCAGTCCAGCAGGGCCTTGGCCTGGCCGGCAATGGCGGTGTCGCGCGCCGGCAGCACGAAGGCGGCAGGGCGCATTTCCTGGAAGGCGCCGCCGTCCAGTTGCGGTTCATGTTCGCCCGCCAGATCGACGGCAAAGAGCGGCTGATCGCCGTCCAGGCCCAGAAACACGGATGTCGCGCCGTCCCAAGCGCCGCGCCAGGGCAGGAATCCTGCGCGATCCGAAACCACGAAAGGCCGGTTCTGCCAGAAGGGCAGGAACAGGCCCCTGGCCGCCTGCGCCGCCAGCCAGGCGGCATCGGCGCGGTGGTAGCTGGCCCGGTCCAGGGGATTGCCGGAAAATGCCATGGGGCTCATGCGCCACGACTCGCATTTTTCCACGGGAAATCCTATATCCCCGCCCGGAAGTCGCCGGACGTGCCGCTCGCCAACCCGGTCAGGTCGGGAACGAAGCAGCCGTAACGAATCCGGCGCGGGTCGGCGGCTTCCACCGTTAGACCCCGGCGCCGTCCGGCGCGAGCAGGTCCCGCGGACCTGCGAGAGGGGCTGACGCCGCGAGACCAGGCGACTTTCCCCAGATTTTGCGCGCAAAAACCGCCCCTTTCGACGGGGCGCTTGCTATAGTCCGGCATGGCCAAAACCCCCGCGCCCGCACAGCCCTATCGCGTATTGGCGCGCAAATACCGCCCCACTGATTTCACCGGCCTGATCGGGCAGGAAGCGCTGGTGCGCACCCTGTCGAACGCCTTTGCGACGGGCCGCATCGCCCATGCTTTCATGCTGACCGGCGTGCGCGGGGTGGGAAAAACCACCACCGCGCGCATCATCGCCCGCGCCCTGAACTGCATCGGGGCCGACGGCAAGAATACCCAGCCCACCATCCAGCCTTGTGGCGTCTGCGAGCCCTGCATTTCGATTTCGGAATCCCGCAATGTCGATGTGCAGGAAATGGACGCCGCCAGCCGCACCGGCATCGACGATATCCGCGAGATCATCGAAGGGGTGCGCTATGCTCCGGTCTCGGCCCGCTACAAGGTCTATATCATCGACGAAGTGCACATGCTGTCCAAGCAGGCCTTCAACGGGTTGCTCAAGACCCTGGAAGAGCCGCCGCCGCATGTGAAGTTCGTCTTCGCCACCACCGAGATCCGCAAGGTGCCGGTGACAGTGCTGTCGCGCTGCCAGCGGTTCGACCTGCGCCGCATCGACAGCGCGGAACTGGCCGCCTATCTGGCGACCCTGGCCGAAAAGGAAAAGGTCAAGATCGAGGACGGCGCCCTGGCGCTGATCGCGCGGGCCGCTGAAGGCTCCGCGCGCGACTCCCTGTCCTTGCTGGACCAGGCGATCGCGCATGTTGGTAATGGAAGTGGGGGCGAAGGCGACACGATCACCGCCGACACGGTGCGCCAGATGCTGGGCCTGGCCGATCGCGGCCGGGTGCTGGATATTTTTGAAAAGCTGATGGGCGGCAAGATTGCCGAAGCCCTGACCGACCTGGGCGGCCTGTATGACGCCGGCGCCGATCCGCTGGCGGTGATGCAGGACCTGCTGGAGACCACCCATTTCCTGACACGGCTGAAGGTCGCGCCCGCGGCGCAGGGATTCTTTGACGGCGGCTCGGGCGAAGCCAAACGCGCCGCCGAGCTGGCCGCCAAGCTGTCCGTCGCGGCGCTGACGCGCGCCTGGCAGATATTGCTCAAGGGCCTGTTCGAAGTGCGCGACGCCACACGCCCCATCTCGGCCTGCGAAATGGCGCTGATCCGCCTGTCCTATGCCGCCGAACTGCCGCCCACCGACAAGCTGGTGAAAGACTTGCTGGATGGCGGAGCGGTGCCCGCGCCGCGCGG
>CANGRN010000046.1 GCA_947455695.1 Alphaproteobacteria bacterium | reverse complement strand
GGGGTTCAACCTGCGCGGGACGCAGGTCCGGTCAGCGGATTCCGATCAGCTTGTGAGTCTGCAAGGACAACCGCCATTGCGGATGTTCCAGGCAATATTGCGTCGCCGCTTCGGTGTTGGCGGCGCGGTCCGCATTGTCCATCGGCTGCAGGAAGAAATTCTGGAAATCCTGGCCCGCGAAGCGTTCCGGCGGCGCGCCGTCCTGCGGATAGATCAGTTTCAGTTCATTGCCGCGCATCAGCTTCTGCTGCGCATCGGCCTTGGGGCTGACGCAGATCCAGTCGATGCCGGACGGCGGCAACAAGGTGCCATTGGTCTCGATGCCGATCTCGAAGCCCTTTTCGTGCAGCGCGTCGATGGCGCCGCGGTCCAGTTGCAGCAGGGGCTCGCCGCCGGTGCAGACGACATAGGGCTTGCCTTTCATGTTGGAGGGGGCCTGGGCGGGCCACTGCGCGAACACGGCGCGCGCCAGCGCGGCGGCATCGGCGAACTTGCCGCCGCCCGGACCGTCGGTGCCGACAAAATCGGTATCGCAGAAGCGGCACACCGCTTCCGCGCGATCCTTTTCCACGCCGCTCCACAGATTGCAGCCGGCAAAGCGCAGGAACACCGCGGCGCGGCCGGCATGAGCGCCTTCGCCCTGCAGGGTGTAATAGATTTCCTTCACCGAATAGGTCATGCGGCGCGGTACTTCCTGTATCCACTCGCACGCAGTTCGCAGGATGGGCACGTGCCGCAGCCATGGCCCCAGTCATGCGGGGTGGGATCGCCTTCATAGCAGGTGACGGTGTCCGCTACGATCAGATCGACCAGCTTTGCGCCGCCCAGCTCCTGCGCCAGTTGCCAGGTCGCGGCCTTGTCGATCCACATCAGGGGTGTGTGCACCTTGATATCGCGCGCCAGGCCCAGGCTCAGCGCCCGCGCGGCGGCCTGCACGGTTTCATCGCGGCAATCGGGATAGCCGGAAAAATCGGTCTCGCACATGCCGCCAACCAGATCGGAAATGCCGCGCCGGTAGCCCAGCGCCGCCGCCGCCGTCAGGAACATCACGTTGCGCCCCGGCACGAAGGTGGTGGGCAATCCATTCGCGCCCATTTCAATCTTCACCGCATCCGTCAGGGCGCTGCCACCGATCGCCTTCAGCGTATCCAGCGGCAACAGATGATCGGCGCCAAGCTTGCCCGCCCATTGCGGAAAAGCCGCGCGCAGTTTTTCCAAGATGACGGGCCGCGCCTTCAGCTCGACGGCGTGGCGCTGGCCATAATCGAAGCCCACCGTCTCCACCCGGTCGAAGCGCGCCAGCGCCCAGGCCAGGCACACGGTGGAATCCTGGCCGCCGGAAAACAGCACCAATGCAGAAGAGCTCATGGCGGGGGTTTAGCGCGTCAGGCCCAAAGCTTGAAGCATAAAAGGGGCTTGAAGCGATTTATCAGGCGACCTTGACAGCCCGCGAACCCACGCGGCTGGCAGGCAGCTGGATGGTGACGGTGGTACCCTCGCCCACCGCGCTGGCCAGGCTCAGCGCGCCGCCATGCAGTTCGGCCAGCGCCTTGGAAATGGAGAGCCCCAGGCCGGCGCCTTCGAAGCGCCGCGCCAGACTGCCGTCCAGCTGGCGGAACGGCTCCAGCGCCGCGGCGATGGTTTCCTCGGCCATGCCGATGCCGGTGTCCTGCACCACCAGATGCACGCTGCCGTCCGGCTGCATGCGGGCAATGAAACGCACTTCGCCGTTTTCGGGCGTGAACTTCAGCGCATTGGCCAGCAGATTGCCCAGCGCCTGGGACAGGCGGCGCGGATCGACATGCAGGATCGGCATGTCGGCCGGCACATCCAGCTGGATCGGACGCTGGTCCTGGGCGATGCCGCGCGCCTGGACGATGGCGGCATCCGCCAGGTCAGCCACACTTTCGGGACGCGCATCGATGGTGAGAAGCCCGCCTTCCAGGCGCGACACATCCAGCACGTCATTGATGACGGTCAGAAGGCGCGAGCCGCTCTTGTGGATATCGCCGGCATAGTCCCGGTAGCCCTCATGCCCCACGGGCCCCAGAAGTTCGTCGCGGATGATCTCGGAAAAGCCCAGCACTGCATTCAGTGGGGTCTTGAGTTCGTGGCTCATGGCGGCCAGGAAGGCAGCCTTCATCTTGTTGGCGATTTCGGCCTGGCGCAGCGCCACGCGCAAGGCGCGTTCCTGCTCGAATTTCTCGGTGACGTCCTCGACCGTGCCTTCATAGCAGAGGATCTGGCCGGACCAGTCGCGCACCGCGCGGGCATTTTCCGAAATCCAGATGCGGCGGCCCGAGCGGTGATAGATTTCCGACACGAAATTGGTCACCACGTCATGGGCCTGCATCAGCGCGCGGAATTCGTCGCGGCGCCGCTGGTCCACATACAGCTGGGCGCTGATATCGGTCAGGCCGGTGACCAGGTCTTCGGGACGGTCATAGCCATAGATGTCGGCCAGCGCCTGGTTGACCGCCAGATAATGGCCTTCCGCCGTGGTGCGGAAAATGCCTTCCACGGCATGATCGAAGAAGGCGCGGTAGCTGGCTTCCCCTGCCGTGATGCGCTTGCGGGTATCGGCCGCCACGCGCTGCAGCAGCGACAGGGCGAAACCCAGCGCCGCCACGATCACCAGGCCCGCGATATACTGACGACCCAGATTGGCGGAAAAGCCCAGGCCCGCCACCAGACCGGAGACGAACACGGCAAGCGCCGCCGCCAGGCCGGGCGAGCGGCTGCGGTCCCCATTCTCCGTCGGATCGATGAAGGGCGGCATGTGGAAGCGTCTGGGCCTGGTTTGCGCACCCGTGATACCGGGAATATATGAATGTCCAATTGAGGTTAGACCGGCCGCCCCGGCCCGCGGCTCGGCTCGCTGTTCAGCTTTTGTCAATCTTGATGGAAGGGCGGTTAAAATCGCGGGGCTTTGGGGCTTTGCGAAGCCTTCAATGCTCATCAAACGCGCAGTTTGCCTGCTGCGATTGTCCCAAAGGATACTTTGTGTTTGATTGCGGCTCCGCCAAAATATTTTTGAAAAAAACAAGAAATGGCCCTGTTCGCGACCATCCATCCCCTTTTCGTGCTTTCCGGTTTCGCCGTCGGCTTCCTGGTCGGGATGACCGGCGTGGGCGGCGGCTCGCTGATGACGCCGCTGCTGATCCTGCTGTTTCAGGTGAATCCCGTGACCGCCGTGGGCACCGATCTGATCTATGCCAGCGTGACCAAGTCCGGCGGCAGCTTCGTGCACGGTTTCAACAAGACCATCGACTGGCGCATTGTGCGGCGGCTGGCATCGGGAAGCATTCCCGCAGCGTTGCTCACCCTGGGGATGCTGTACCTTCTGCATGTGGACCAGGCCGCCCATAGCGCGCTGGTTACAAAAGTTCTGGGTGTGGCGCTGATCTGTACCGCCGCGGCCCTGGTGTTCCGTCGCCGCCTGCTGGCGACCTATTCGCAACGCGTCGGTGTCCTGAGCGACAGCCAGACTCGCACCTACACGATCCTCACGGGCGTGCTGCTGGGTGTGCTGGTGACGATTTCCTCAGTGGGCGCCGGCGCGCTGGGGGTTACCGCATTGCTGCTGCTCTATCCGGAACTGCCGGTGGTCAGGATCGCCGGCTCGGACATCGCCCATGCCGTGCCGCTGACCCTGGTCGCGGGCATGGGACACTTTGCAAGCGGCGGCATCGATACCGGTGTCCTGGTCTCGCTGCTTTGCGGCTCGCTCCCCGGCATCATGCTGGCCAGCCTGTACGCGCCGCGCCTGCCCGACCGCGTGCTGCGCATCGTGCTGGCCGTGACCCTCACCGTCGTCGCCATCCGGCTGCTCAGTGCCTGATCGCAAGAACATCCCCCCACGCGCCTGGCAGCGGATGCTGAGCGGCCGGCGGCTGGACCTGCTGGAGCCCAGCCCCCTGGACATCGAGATCGGCGACATCGCCCATGGCCTGGCGCGGGTGGCGCGCTGGAACGGCCAGACCCGGGGAGCGCACGCCTTCTCGGTGGCCCAGCACAGCGTCCTGGTGGAACGGCTGGTGGCGGAGCTGTCGCCCCGCCTGTCGCGGGAGGCCCGGCTGATGGCCCTGCTACACGACAGCCCCGAATATGTTGTCGGTGACCTCATCAGCCCCTTCAAGGCCGCAGTTGGCATCAATTACAAAGCCTTGGAGGAAAGACTTCAGGCAGCGATTCACCTGCGGTTCGGCCTGCCGGCCCAGGTCCCCGCCGTCCTCAAGACCCTGTTCAAGCGGGCGGACCACCTGTCGGCCTATTACGAGGCCACCCAGCTGGCCGGTTTCGAGGAGGCGGAGGCCCGCCGCCTGTTCGGCAGCCCGCCCAAGGCGCTGAAAACGCCCCGGCTGGCCCCCCTGAGCACGGCGGACGCCCAGGAGCTGTTCCTGGGGAGATTCCAGCGGCTTTATGCTCATTAGCTGTTAAAAGGGACCCCATGCCCCGCCTGCTGGTCGCCCCCCTGTCGAGCCTGTCCGACGCCCTCGCCGCCCATGCCCCGTCGCACCTGGTCAGCCTGCTGTCGCCCGAGCACATGATCGACACCCCGGCGGGCTTTCCCGCCGCCATGCATCTGCGCCTTGGGGTCAACGACATTGTCGACCCGGCCGCGGGTACCGCGCCGCCGGCGCGCCAGCATATCGACACGCTGCTGGAATTTTCGCGAAGCTGGGACACCAGCCAGCCGCTGCTGATCCATTGCTGGGCGGGGATCTCGCGCTCAATGGCATCGGCCTTCACCATCCTGTGCGACCGGCTGGGGCCCGACCGCGAAATCGAGATCGCGCGCGCCATGCGCCAGCGCGCGCCGCATGCCCAGCCCAACCGCCTGCTGGTGCAACATGCCGATGATGCGCTGGGGCGCAAAGGCAAGATGATCGCGGCGCTGAACAGCATGGGGCCGCCCCTGATCGTGGAAGAAGGCACCACCACAACCTTTCCGCTGGTGGGCCTGTGAGAAAAACAAAGTGAGCAAGGAGACGGTTTCCATCGGATTGTCCGCCGCCATCGTGGCGGTGGAAGGCGAGCGTCCCTCCGTGCTGGTGGTGGCGCATGACGGCGCGGCCGATGCGCTGCCATTTGGCCCCTTCGATCCGGCGCAGCAGCGCACCCTGGAATCGGGCCTGCGCAAATGGGTGGGCGAACAGACCCGCTTCGACCTGGGCTATACCGAGCAGCTCTATACGTTCGGCGACAAGGGCCGCCATGAATCCGCCGCCGGCCCGCGCGTGGTGTCGGTGGGCTATCTGGCGCTGACCCGCAAGGGCAAGGAAGCGCCGGAAACCGAATGGCGCGGCTGGTATCATTACTTTCCGTGGGAAGACTGGCGCGACTCCAAGCCCGCCATGATCGACAGCACCATTCTTCCGGCGCTGAAGAAATTCGTGAAGGACGCGCCCAATGCCGAGACCGCCGAACTGCGGCGCGAGCGGGTGAATGTCTGTTTCGGCGAAGGCTGGGACGAAGAACGCGTGCTGGAACGCTACGAGCTTCTGTATGAAGCCGGCCTGGTGGAGGAGTTCTGGCGCGACAGCGGCAAAGCCAACAAGGGCCCCAGCCTTGGAACGCCCATGCTGTATGACCATCGCCGCATCCTTGCCACCGCCATCGCGCGGCTGCGCGGCAAGCTGAAATACCGCCCGGTGGTGTTCGAGCTGATGGCGCCCACCTTCACCCTGCTGGAATTGCAGCGGGCGGTGGAAGCGCTGGCGGGGCTTCGCCTGCACAAGCAGAATTTCCGCCGCCTGGTGGCCGAACAGGGACTGGTGGAAGGCACCGGCAAGTTCAATGCGCCGGTGCGCGGGCGGCCTGCCGAACTGTTCCGCTTCCGCCGCGTGGTGCTGCGCGAGCGGCCCGCGCCTGGCGTCCGCCTGGGTGTGCGGCGCAGCAAAGCGTCATAGGCATGAAACATATGTCTGAGTGTGGCGTTTCCGACTCTTGACCCCTTAATGCTCGTGTGTAGCATAAAGCCCGAACCGGCTCCTTGAAGGCCGGGTTTTTTGCACCACATATATACTCGAAATGAGTATTATGCGGTCGGAGGACGGAATGGGACTGGAACTGGCCTATAGCGACGACGTGGCACGCGCCACGGAAGCTCTCTACGCCAAGGTCTCGGGTGTCATCCCGAAGATCGAATGGCCCGCCTATGCCCCGGTGATCGCCGAGATCAACCGGCTGAAGCGCGAAAAGGATGCCGTCATCCTGGCGCACAATTACATGACGCCGGAAATCTTCCATTGCGTGGGCGATTTTGTGGGCGACAGCCTGGCGCTGGCCCGCGAGGCGGCGCGCACGGACGCCAAGATCATCGTCCAGGCCGGCGTCCACTTCATGGCCGAGACCTCCAAGATCCTGTCGCCGGAAAAGACCGTGCTGATCCCCAGCATGGAAGCCGGCTGCAGCCTCGCCGCCTCGATCACCGGCGCGGACGTGCGGCTGCTCAAGCAGAAATATCCCGGCCTGCCGGTGGTGACCTATGTGAACACTTCCGCTGACGTGAAGGCGGAAAGCGATATCTGCTGCACCTCGGGCAACGCGGTGAAGGTTGTCGAGTCCATCGCGCGGGAGTTCGGCGTCGATACCGTCATCATGATCCCGGACCAGTATCTGGCCCGCAATGTCGCGGCCCAGACCGGCGTGAAAGTCATCACCTGGGAAGGCGCCTGCGAAGTGCATGAGCGTTTCACCGCCCAGGAAATCCGCGACTATCGCACCGCACATCCCGGTATCGTGGTTTTGGCCCATCCCGAATGCCCGCCCGAAGTGGTGGCAGAAGCCGATTTCGCCGGCTCGACCGCCGCGATGATCAACTATGTCGGCGCCCACAAGCCGCAGCGCGTGGTGATGGTGACCGAATGCTCGATGAGCGACAATGTCGCGGTGGAGTATCCGCAGGTCGAGTTCGTGCGGCCCTGCAACCTGTGCCCGCACATGAAGCGCATCACCCTGAACGGCATCCTGCACAGCTTGCAGACCATGACCTTCGAAGTGACCGTGCCGGCCGAAATCGCGGCGCGGGCGAAAGCCCCGATCGACCGCATGCTGGCGGTGAAGCTCTGACATGACCCGCATCGACAACATCGTCGAGACTGATGGCGCGCTGATCTTGGGCGCCGGCATCGCCGGGCTATTCACCGCCCTGAAGCTGTCGCCCATGCCCAGCATCGTGCTGGCGGGCACCCGCCCCGGACTGTCCGGCTCCAGCGCCTGGGCGCAGGGCGGCATCGCCGCCTCGGTGGGAGAAGGCGACACCTGGCAGTCCCATGCCCATGACACGATGGTGGCGGGCGCAGGGCTTTGCGATCCGCGCATCGTGGACCTGGTGGCGCAGGAAGCCCCTGCCCGCATCGAGGACTTGGTGGGCTTCGGCGCGCCGTTCGACCGCAACGGCGACGGCAGCCTCGCGGTCGGCCGCGAGGCCGCCCACTCCATGCCCCGCATCGTGCATGTGAAGGGTGACGGCGCCGGCGCGGCAATTTCCGCCACCCTGGCCGCGCGCGCCAATGAAGCGGGCAACATCACCTTGCTGGAAGGATTCCATGCCGTCGAACTGGCGATGGAAAACGGCCGTGTCACCGGCATCTTCGCCCGCTCGGGCATCGGCGCCGGGGCGCGATTGATCCTGTTCCGCGCCCGCGCCGTGATACTGGCGACCGGCGGTCTGGGCGCACTGTATGCCGTCACCACCAATCCGCTGGAGTCGCGCGGCGAAGGCCTGGGCATGGCCGCGCGCGCCGGCGCGCTGATTTCCGATCCCGAATTC
>CANGRN010000045.1 GCA_947455695.1 Alphaproteobacteria bacterium | reverse complement strand
GCTCCATGCCCGCCGTGCCAACCTGCACGGTCAGCGTGTCGTCGAAGCGGTCGATCACCAGCCCCGGCAGGCCATCGCCTTCGGCGTGCACCAGCCGGTAGAAGGGCCTGTCATAAATGGAATCGCGCAACGCCAGCGCCCGCTTCAGACGCGCGGTGAAAAAGTCGCGGTCAATCGCCACATCGCAATCATCCGAAAACAGCCGGATCGCGATCAGGCTCTTGGGATTGAAATAGCCGGTGCCGAAGGCGCGGCCATCCTCGCCCCGAACATTGACGACGGAACCGGGCGTGATCGCCTTGGCCGCCTCGTCCATGCGGATTTCGTTGGAAAAGATCCAGGGCGAGCCGGCGCGAGCGCGGCGGCCCTTTGGCAATATGATGCTTTTTCTTGACATGGCGCAGACCTGTACAGCCCCCTTGCGCCCCCGTCCATGCCGTCCTTAGATGCGCGCCATATTTCGCAGTCAGGAGAACAGCATGGCCGTGGACGGCAAGTGGGAAATCGTCATCAATTCGCCCCTGGGCGCCCAAAAGGCCACTTTGGACATCGCCACCAACGGCACCGCCCTGACCGGCACCCAGCAGGCCGCGCAGGGCTCCGGGCCGCTCGAAAATGGCAAGGTTGACGGCAATACACTGAGCTGGTCGGCCAAGATTTCCTCGCCCATGCCGCTGACCCTGGACTTCACCGGCACGGTCGATGGCGACAAGCTGTCCGGCAGCGTCAAGGCCGGCGCGTTCGGCTCCTTCCCCTTCAACGGAAATCGCGTTTGAGCATTCACAAGGAAGGCTATCCGTTCATCGCCATCTTTGCGGCGATCAATCTGCTGGCCTTTTTGCTGTCGGCATGGCTGGGCTGGCTCTTGCTGCCCATCACCATCTGGTGCGTCGCTTTCTTCCGCGATCCGGACCGCACCACGCCGGAGGGTGCTGGCCTGATCATCTGTCCCGCCGACGGCAAGCTGCTGCCGGTGGTGGACGCGGTGCCGCCCGCCGAGCTGGGCATGGGGGATGCACCGCGCCCCCGCCTGTCCATCTTCATGAACGTGTTCAACGTGCATGTGAACCGCAACCCGGTATCGGGCCATGTGGTGGCCAAAGCCTACCGGCCCGGCAAGTTCTTCAATGCGTCCTTCGACAAGGCCAGCATCCATAACGAGCGCATGTCCATCCGTCTGCGTCCCGAAGGCGAAAGCACCGATGCAAAGGACCTGGCGGTGGTGCAGATCGCCGGCCTGGTGGCGCGCCGCATTGTCTGCGACCTGGTCCAGGGCGAAGGGGTGCACCGGGGCAACAGATTTGGCATTATCCGCTTCGGCAGCCGGGTGGACGTCTATCTGCCGCCGGGTACCGAGATTCTGGTGACGCCCGGGATCACGACACGGGCGGGCGAAACCATCCTGGCCCGCTTCTTATAAGAGGATCGATTTTTGGAGCCGGATCGCCTTTCCCGCCGCAAGCGCGCCCGACAGATCGTCGCCGCGCGCCTGGAGCGGCTGGAAGACCTGTCCATCGGCAAGCTCATCCCGTCCAGCATCACCTTGCTGGCGCTGTGCTGCGGCGTGACCGCCATCCGCTTTGGCCTGCATGAACAATGGCCGGTCGCGGTCGCCTTCGTGATTGCCGCCATGATCCTGGACATGCTGGACGGGCGCGCCGCCCGCATGCTGGGCGCCGACAGCCGCTTTGGCGCGCAACTGGATTCCCTGGCCGACCTGGTCAGCTTCGGCGTGGCGCCCGGCGTCATCATGTACATGTGGAGCCTGTCGAAGATGGGCAATGCCGGCTGGATCGCGTCGCTGATCTTCTGCGCCTGCGCCGCCATCCGCCTGGCCCGCTTCAATGTGGAAAGCGTCCGCGACGAAGGCGCCACCAAGGGCAATCCCTATTTCACCGGATTACCGACGCCGGCGGCTGCCTGCATGATGCTGCTGCCGCTGCTGATCTCGTTCCAGTTCAGCGATCCGTTGGTGCAAGAACCCTGGGTGTCGGGCATCTTCATCGCCATCACCTCTGTGCTGATGGTTTCCCGCCTGCCCACCCCGTCCATCAAATACATGAAATTGCAGCGCCAGCACCGCGTGCTGGCAGGCCTGGCCTTTGCCGGGCTGGCGGCACTGCTGATCGCCTGGCCCTGGGGCACCATGACGGTGGGCCTGTTGATCTATGTCGCGTCGATTCCGTTCGCCATTTACGCGCACCATCCGCGCTACGCGGCCAAGCAAGTCTCTCACTGACCAAACGCCATGCGGGCCCACGCGGTGAATTCACCGCGCAGGCCACGCTTTGGGCAAACACTTAATTTGATGACCCCCATCCGTCGCAGCTCGGTCTGCTGCGCAGACACTTCGCTGCGACACCTTCCCCCGTCGATTGCTTCGCAATGCGGGGGAAGAAAGCCGGGGGGTTACTTCTTCGCCGGGGGCGGCGCAAAGCCGCCCATCAGTCGGTTCTGGAAGGGGCCGGGCTGGCTGGGATTGTACTGGAAGCTCTGATTGTAGCTGTTGTAGGTCGGGCCGTTCTCGACGCTGCCGCCGGTGCCAAAATGCACCTGGCCGAAACCACCATCACCGCCGCCGCCACCGCCGCCACCGCCATAAGCATCGCCGACGCCGCCGGTCCAGCCGCGGTCATCGATCCGCATGCCTTCGATCATGGGCGGAGGGGGCGGGGGGCCGTAAGCCATCGGCATGGGCGCGGGGCCGGGAATGAAGGCGTCGTTGGGCGCAGCGCGCCATTCCGAATGCCATTCGCGCTGGATCATCGGGTCGGCCTGGATCATCCCGGCCATGCCGTAATTGTAGTGACCACCGCCGGCATAATGGCGCGCGGCGCGGCGCACCACGCGGCGGGGCGGCGGGGCGGCGGGGCGAACCGCGGCCTTGGCCTTAACCTTGTGGTCACCCCTGAAATCGTCCGGGCAGTCGCACAGGCAGGTGACCCTGGACTTGTGCGCCATCGCCGGCTGGATGCTGGATATGGAAACGATTGCGGTGGTCAGCAAAATGCCGGCCGTCAAAGCAGATACCCTCATCACACTCTCCATTCGTTCGAGGCGTGTCGCGGGGCATGCGATCGCGTGTCTTGATATGGGACGTTCTAATATGGGACACGGTTCCCTGCGAGAGGCGAATGAAGTGTTGGTTAATTTCCCCGGTTCCCGCCCGTTTACGCCAACACGGTCTTAAGAATTCCCGGTGCAAAATCGCGCGCGCAACGGGGATTTCATGCCAGCCGACAGCCCAACCTGGGTGACCGATATCAATGCGACGGAAGAGCGGGAGAACCGCATCCGGCTCGCATTGCTGCGCGGTGTGGTGGAAAATCTGAAAGCCAACCGCGCCGCAGTTCCGGTTTTCGGCCTGGCCATCGCCGCCATGTTCAGCCAGACGGTAAGCATGGGCCACCTGGCCGGCTGGTATTGCCAGATGATGCTGGGCCTTGTGCCACAGGCGATCCTGCTGGCGCGCTTTCCCACCACCATCCTGTCCAGCGCAGAAGCCAAGACCTGGACGCGGCGCATCGCGGTGGTGAACCTGTTTTTTGTCGCCAACTGGGCATCGCTGGGCCTGTGGTTCTGGTCCGGCGGCAATGCCACCCACCTGATGATCGAGATGATCCTGGCGGCGACCCTGGCGGCGCATGCCGCGACCACCGGCGCCTGCCGCGCGCTTTCGCGCCCCGCCCTGGTCCTGTACCTGGTGATGATGACATTGGTGCCGCTGCAAGGCCTGTCGCAGGCAGCCACCAGTTCCAACGCCATCCTGATGGCGCTGCTGGCGCCTTTCTATGTCGGATTCACCGCCCTGATCTCGCGCCGCAATCACGCCCGCGCCCGCAGCGCCGTGGTGCTGGGCCAGGAGCGCGATTCGCTGCTGGCGGAACTGGTCATGGCCAAGCTGGAATCGGACCGCGGCCGCGAGCAAGCCGAAGCCGCCAGCCTGGCCAAGTCGCAGTTCCTGGCCAATATGAGCCACGAACTGCGCACGCCCCTGAACGCCATCCTGGGCTTTTCGGAAATGATCGCCAGCCGCATCTTCGAAAAAGATCCGGAGCGCAATGTCGAATATGCCCAGCTGGTCAATTCTTCGGGCAAGCACCTGCTGGCGCTGATCAACGACATTCTGGACCTGGCCAAGATCGAGGCCGGCCGCTGGAAGCTGGAAGAATCCGAACTGGACCTGCACCGCGTCGCCGAGGATGCGCTGCAATTCGTGGCCTGGCGCGCCAAAGACACCAACGCCGCGCTGGTCAACAGCATCGATCCGGGGCTGGAGCTGGTCTATGGCGACGAGCGCGCCATCAAGCAGATCCTGCTCAATCTTCTGTCCAATGCCGTGAAGTTCACGCCCGAGCATGGCACCGTCACCGCCTTTGCCCAGCGGACCGAGGATGGCGGCATGCTGCTGGGCGTGATGGATACCGGCGTCGGCATCGCTGCCGAAGACCAGGGCGCGGTGTTCGACAGTTTCGGTCAGGGCCGCCACGATGTGGCGATGGTGGACAAGGGCACCGGCTTGGGCCTGGCCATCGTCAAGGGCCTGGTGGAAGCGCATGGCGGGCGCATCGATCTGGAAAGCCAGGTCGGCAAGGGCACCCGCGTCACCGTGCACTTGCCGGCCATCCGCGTGCGGCCGCGGGCAGCCCTGCAAGGCGCCGCCGCTTAGCGCACCGCTGACGCCACCATCAGCGAATCGACCGCCTTCTTCACCACGTCTTCGGGACGGCGCGTCAGGGCATGGACAAAGGCCAGCTTCTCGATCGCCCTGGGCGACAGCACAAAGGGATAAAGGTCCGTCAGCCCCATGCTGCGATTCATGCTGTTGGTGGCAAACTCGATCGGCAGCCAGGCATCGATCAGCTGATCCCAGCGCCGCGTCCGGTAGGGATCAAAATCGATTGTCGCGGCGATATGGCCACGCGCGGCACGCGGCTTGACCTTCATTCCAAAGGCGCCCGCCGTCTCCAGCGTGTCCACGATGTGCAGATAATGCGCGAAGGTTTCGGCGAAATCTTCCCAGGGATGCATGGTGGCATACATGGAAATGAAATTGTCCTGCCAGCCTTGCGGCGGACCTTCGGCATAATGTTTCTGCAGCGCCTGGCCGTAATCCAGGCGGTCATCGCCGAACAGGCCGCGGAAGGCATTCAGCATCGCCTCATTGGTCGCCACCAGCCGGTCCCAGAAATAATGCCCGACCTCATGGCGAAAATGCCCCAGCAGGGTGCGATAGGGCTCGCCCATCTCGCTGCGCACTTTTTCGCGCACCACGTCATCGGCCTCGCGCACCGCCAGCGTGATCAGGCCATTGTCATGGCCGGTCATCACGCCCTGGGCATGGCTTTCGGCGGCATCGGACAGGAAGTCGAACGCCAGGCCATGGTCGGGATCGTCGCCGCGGTTTTCTAGCGGAAGGCCAAGCCGCAGCAGGGAATAGAACAGCCGGTGCTTGGCATTCTCGATCTTGCGCCAGAGCACGTCATTGCCGGGGATCGACAGGTCCGGGATCACCCGGTTGTGGCGGCAGGCCGCACAAAAGCCGGTCGGGTCATTGGCCGGCACCATCCAATTGCACATGCCGGCATCGTAATTCAGGCAGAATTTGTAGGCTCTTCCGGGGGCGGCCAGCACGGTCCAGCCCCCGCCCTCGACCGGTTCGAGCGCGGAAATCTCTGAAATATCAGTGAGATATCCCAAGGCCCGGCCGCAATTTTCGCAGCGCACATTCTCGAAATACAGGAGCTCGCCGCAGCTCTGGCAACTGAACAGCTTCATGAGGCATTTCCCCGGGCAGAAGCATGTAAACGCCCGTTTTTTAACGATGTTCCGAGGATATTGGGCTGCGGCGCGGCGGCTTGTAGCCGCACCTTCGCAGTTGCGGCATAGTCAATTTTCCAGGGAATTCCGATGAGCATCCAGGCTGCCCTTCGTCACGTCACCCGCTACCGGTACGACCGGCAAATCACCTTGGGTGCGCAGACCATACGCCTGCGTCCGGCGCCGCACACCCGCGCCAAGATGGTGGCCTATTCGCTGAAGATCGAACCGGCGGAGCATTACATCAACTGGCAACAGGACCCCCAGTCCAACTGGCTGGCGCGCGTCGTGTTCCCGGAAAAGACCGATCACTTCACCGTCAGCGTCGACCTGACGGTCGACATGGAAGTGATCAATCCCTTCGACTTTTTCCTGGAGCCGGATGCGGAGAAATTTCCCTTCCACTATGCGCCCGAACTGAAAGCCGAGCTGGAGCCCTATCTGGCGACAGGAGATTTCGGACCCGCCTTTGATCGCTATCTCGCCGCGATCCCGCGCGAGCAGAAACAGACCACCAATTTCGTCTTCGATCTCAACGCCCAGATCGCGCGCGACATCGGTTACACGATCCGCATGGAGCCCGGCATCCAGACGCCGGAAGAGACATTGTGCAAGCGTTCGGGCTCCTGCCGCGACAGCGCCTGGCTGCTGGTCAACCTGCTGCGCCATCTGGGTTTGGCGGCGCGCTTCACCAGCGGGTACCTGATCCAGCTCAAGGCCGATGTGAAAGCGCTGGACGGTCCGTCGGGCACCGACAAGGATTTCACCGACCTGCATGCCTGGTGCGAAGTCTATTTGCCGGGTGCTGGCTGGGTGGGTTTGGACGCCACCTCCGGCCTGTTCGCGGGCGAAGGCCATATTCCGCTGGCCTGCGCCGCCAATCCGATGCAAGCCGCACCGATCTCAGGCGCCGTCGAAAAGGCCGAAGTGCTGTTCGACTTCGACATGAGCGTGACACGCATCAAGGAACCGCCGCGCGTCACCAAGCCCTATACCGATGAACAATGGGCCGAGATCGAGAAGCTGGGTGACGCTGTTGACCTGGTGCTCAAGAACCATGACGTGCGCCTGACCATGGGCGGCGAGCCGACTTTCGTTTCCATCGATGACCGCTCCGGACCCGAATGGCATATCGCCGCTGTCGGCCCGACCAAGCGCGCGCTGGCCGACACGCTAATACGCCGGTTGCGCGACCGCTTTGCGCCGGGCGGCTTCCTCCATTACGGCCAGGGCAAATGGTATCCGGGTGAATCCCTGCCGCGCTGGGCCTTTGCGCTGTACTGGCGCACCGATGGCGTGCCGCTGTGGAAAAATGCCGAACGCGTCGCGGCCGAGCACAAGGATCATCAGCCCACCCTGGCCGATGCCAGCGCGCTGATCGCCGCGGTCGGCAAGACGCTGGGACTGGACGCGTCCTATGTCATTCCCGCTTACGAAGATTTCTGGCACCACCTGGCGCAGGAGCGCCAACTGGCCGCCAATGTGGACCCCTCCGATTCCAAGCTGGATGATCCGGAACTGCGCGCCCGTCTGGCGCGGGTGTTCGAGCGCGGCCTGAGCCAGGCGGTCGGCTATGTGTTGCCGGTGGAAAAAGGCCTGACGCGCTGGCTGAGCGAGCATTGGACCACGCGCAGCGGCCACCTGTTCCTGTTACCGGGCGACAGCGCCATCGGTTTTCGCCTGCCGCTGAATTCGCTGCCGCACGTGCCGGCAACGGCGCGCAGCTTTGTGCCGCCGCCTGATCCGTTCGCGCCGCTGCCCCCGCTGGACGAGCCGGAAAAGACCGGACAAGGCTTCACCAAAGGCAACGGCCATGCCGTGCAGGCGCCATTCCGGCCCGTGAACACTCAGTCTGTTGCGCTGGCAAGCGATGCGGTAGTGCGCACCGCCCTGACGGTGGAGCCGCGCGAAGGACGCTTGTGCGTGTTCATGCCGCCGCTGCCGGCGGCGAGCGATTACTTCACCTT
>CANGRN010000044.1 GCA_947455695.1 Alphaproteobacteria bacterium | reverse complement strand
GGCAAAGCCAACTTCGGGCGTGACATCGGACAGGCACAGCACGGCAAAGAATTGTGGCCGGGGATAAACGCGGAAGGTCAGCTCGGTCAGCACCGACAGGGTGCCGTAAGCACCACACACCAGCTTGGGCAAATCGAAGCCGGTGACGTTCTTCACCACCTTGGCGCCGCCGCGGTATGTTTCGCCCAGGCCATTGATGGCGCGGAAGGCCAGCAGCGAGTCACGCGCGCCGCCATGGCGCAAACGGCCCGAGCCGCTGGCATCGGCAGAGGCTGCGCCACCCAGGGTGGCAATGCCGTTGGAACCCAAAAGCCGCGACCAGTCGGCGGGATCAAAACCCAGGCGCTGGTTTTTCTCGCCCAGCACGGCGGCGATTTCCGCCAGCGGGGTCGCCGGGGCGGCCGTGATGATCAGCTCCGCCGGCTCATATTTGATGACGCCCGAAAGGCCGGAAACATCCAGCACGGGCAAATTGGCCGTCGGTTTTCCCACCTCGCGGCGGGTGCCGCCGGCCACGATCTCGAACGGCGATCTGGCTTCGCGCGCCGTGCGCACGAAGTCCGCAACCTGGGATTCGGTGACCGCCTTTTCCATCAGTAGCGCGGCAGATGGGGATGCGGCAGCTGGGCGCCGTGGACATGGATATGCCCCTGCTCCACGCAGGCCGACAGCATGGGAAACACCTTGCCCGGGTTGAACAACCCGCCGGCATCGAAGGCGCATTTCACCCGGCCCTGCAGCGCCAGCTCTTCCGGCGTGAACATGCCGGGCATCAGGTCGCGCTTTTCCACGCCCACACCATGTTCGCCCGACAGCACGCCGCCGACCTTGACGCACAGGCGCAGGATATCGGCGCCGAATTCCTCGGCCCGCTCGAATTCGCCCGGCTTCATGATGTCGAAGATGATCAGGGGATGCAGGTTGCCGTCGCCGGCATGGAACACGTTGCAGAAACCCAGGCCGTAATGTTCGGACAGCTTGGCCATCTCGTCCAGCACATAGGGCAGCGCATGGCGCGGAATGGTGCCGTCCATGCAGATCATGTCGGGCGCCAGCTTGCCCATGGCGGCAAAGGCAGCCTTGCGGCCCGACCAGATGCGGACGCGCTGTTTTTCGTCGGTGGCTTCCACCGTCTTGCCGCCACATTCGGCGACAATCGCGGTGACGCGGGAAATGGCATGGGAGACGTCGGCCTCCACGCCATCGGCATCAATGATCAGGATGGCTTCGGCGCCCTTGGGATAGCCGGGCTGGTTGTAGCTTTCGATCGCTTCTGCGGCGCGGCCGTCCATGAACTCCATCGCGGCCGGCACCACGCCATCGGCGATGACGGCGGCGACGCAGGCGCCCGCCGCGCTGACCGTGTCGAAGCTGGCCATCAGGGTGCGGGTGACCGGCGGCTTGCGCAGGATCTTCACCACCACTTCCACCACCACACCCAGCAAACCTTCGGAGCCGGTGACCAGGCCCATGATGTCCAGCCCGCCCTGGGCGCCGGACTTGCCGCCAAGCGTCACGATCTCGCCGCCTGGCAGCACCAGGGTGACACCCAGCAGGTTGTTGGTGGTCAGGCCGTATTTCAGGCAATGCAACCCGCCGGAATTTTCCGCCACATTGCCGCCGATGCTGCAGGCGACCTGGCTGGAGGGATCGGGCGCGTAATAGAAGCCATTGGCTTCCACCGCCTTGGTGATGTTGAGGTTGGTGACGCCGGGTTCGACGGTGACGCAACCATTCTCGTAATCGATATCCAGGATGCGCTTCATGCGCCCCATGCCGATCAGGATGCCGTCTTCGCGCGGCAGCGCCCCGCCCGACAGCGAGGTGCCCGAACCGCGCGGCACGATGGGCACGCCTTCGGCCTGGGCGTATTTCAGGATCTCGCTGACCTGCTCGCGCGTGGACGGCAGCACGCAGACCAAAGGCGTCTGGTGGTAGGCGCTCAGCGCATCGGAATCAAAGGTGGCGAGGCCCGATTTATCGGCCACCACGCCATCGGGCACGATGGCTTGCAGCGCGGCGACGATCTCGGCGCGGCGGGCGACTATCTTGGAATCGGTCGGAGGAAGAAGCATGCGCCTGTCTTTCGGGGGCGCAGTATCGCTTAACCCTGGCGGGCTTTGAACCGCGGATTCTTCTTGTTGATCACGTAGACGCGACCCTTGCGGCGGATGACGCGGCAGTCCTTGTCACGCTTCTTGAGCGACCGGAGGGAGTTGCGAACCTTCATGACACTGCCTTTTTTGAAGCCAATTCGGCCCAAAAGGCCGTCTTCCGCGAGAGGCGCGGAAACTATGCAAGGCCCCCACCCCTGTCAACCCGGCAAATAGGGGCAAAAAAGGCGGTTTTCCGCCAAAAATTGCCGCAAAACCGTGTAGGCTGTGGGTATGACGCGCCGATATCGCCCCTTCTCCGGCCTGCAGCGGCTGGCCGCCCTGTGCGGCACCCTGGTGGCGGTGGCCTGCGCAACCACCGCGCCCAAGCCGACCCCACCGTCCCCGCCCGCGGTTTCCATCCCCATCGCCCCGATCCCGGCCAAGCCCACCTCGGGGGACCCCAAGTTCGATGCCTTCCTGGAACAGGCCCGCATCACCGCCCAGGGCCAGGGGATTACGGCCGCGACATTCGACAGCGCCACGGCAGGCCTGCGGCCCATCGCCAGCATCGCCGCCATGAACGCCAACCAGCCGGAATTCTCCAAGCCGGTCTGGGCCTATCTGGATTCGGCGGTGTCGGCGCGGCGCGTGAAAGACGCGCAACTGATGCTGGCGCGCTATGGCGATGTGCTGGCGCGCATCGAAGCGGCCAGCGGTGTCCCGAAGGAAATCCTGGTCGCGGTCTGGGGCATGGAGACCGATTACGGCGCCGACAATGGCAGCATGAACATCTTCGCGGCGCTGGCGACATTGGCCTATGACGGGCCCCGCGCCGATTACGCCAGGCCGGAATTCTTCGCGGCCCTGAAGATTTACCAGGATCAGCATTACGCGTTGAGCCAGATGACGGCGAGCTGGGCCGGCGCGTTCGGCCAGACACAATTCACCCCCACCACCTTCCTGAAATATGCCGCCGACGGCGATGGCGACGGGCAGATCGACCTGTGGCGTTCGGCGCCCGATGCCCTGGCGTCCGCGGCGCGGCTGCTGGCCGATCAGGGCTGGCAGAAGGGTCAGCCCTGGGGCTTTGAAGTGAAGCTGCCCGCGAACTTTGCCTATGAAGATGCCGACACCGACACCCAGAAGCCGCTGAGCGAATGGCGCGCGCGCGGCGTGAAGACGGCGGATGGCGCAGCGCTGCCCGGCGGCGCCGACAGCGCGGCGATCTATCTGCCCGCGGGAGCGCATGGTCCCGCCTTCCTGCTGTTTCCCAATTTCAGCGTCATCCTGAAATACAACAACGCCGCCAGCTATGCCCTGGCCGTGGCGCTGCTGGCCGACCGGATGGCCGGCGGCGATGGCGTCAAGCATGCCTGGCCGCGCGGCGAACGCGCCTTGTCGCGCAACGAACGCATCAGCTTCCAGGCCGATCTCAACAAGGCCGGATTTGACAGCGGAACGCCCGACGGCGTCCTGGGCCGCAAGACCCGCAGCGCCCTGCGCCAATACCAGAAAGCGCGCGGCCTTGTCGCCGACGGCTTTCCCACCGCCGCGATGCTGGACGGGCTGGAAAAAGACGCCGGCCGCTAGCGGATTTTCTTGAAGCGGATCTGGCTGGTGTCGCTGCGGCCATCGGCATCCACCACCGTCACCCGCGCCAGCCCTTCGCCCTGCGGCGCGTACAGCGCCGGCGCGAAGCGGTCGAAGCTGCCCAGCGGCGCGCCGTTCACAAGCCAGGTCAAAGGCGCGCGGCCACCATCGGCTTTCAACTGCAGCGCGGCATCTTTTGATTTCGCATCGGGCAACGGCACCACCGCGCCGTTGGGCGGAAAAGCAATGGCCGGCGGCGGCAGTTCGGCGACTTGCGCTTGCGGCGCAGGCACGGCTTCGCGGGTGAAGTGGCGCAGGTTGGGCGGCAGCTCATCAGTGCCACGCACGATCAACGCGCCTGCAGGCACCGGCGGCGCGGGCCGGCGATCGGGCGGCAACAGGCCGAACATCTTCAGCAGCACCGGGGCTCCGGCTTCGCGGCCGACATGGCCGGGGCGCGGCGTGCCGTCGGCGCGGCCGACCCATACCGCCACCGTATAATCGTTGGAAAAACCCACCGCCCAGGCATCGCGGAAACCGTAAGAGGTGCCAGTCTTGAAGCCGATGGTGCGCTTTTTCAAAAGTCCCTGCCCCATGGCCCAGCCATCGGGCAAGGCGACGCCGTCCAGAACCTCGCGCAGGTACCAGGCCGCCACGGGGCCAAACAGACGATGGGTTGGCGCGTCCGGCGCGTCTTTAATCACGCGCAGGCTTTGCGCCGTGCCGCCTTCGGCGATCCCGGCATAGAGCATGGCGATGTCGGACAGCGAGATGCCCAGCCCGCCCAGCGCCACCGGCAGGCTGGGCGCATCGCGGGTGGGAAAGGCCAGATGCGCGCCGGCATTCTGCAGGCTGAGGGTGAAAGCCAGCGGCCCGACGCGGTCCAGCACCATCACGGCGGGAATGTTCAGCGACATCTGCAAGGCATCGCGTGCGGTCACCGCGCCCTGGAACTGGCCGTCGAAATCCTTGGGCGCGTAATCGCCGAAGGTGGTGGGCGCGTCTTCCATCCGGCTGGCGGGATGCAGGACCAGCGCGTCGAACGCCAGGCCATAGATGAAAGGCTTGAGGGCCGAGCCCGGCGAGCGCGCCCGCGCCGCCAGGTCCACTTGCCCGGACTTGCCCCAGTAATCGGTGCCACCGACATAGGCGACAATGTTGCGTGTCTTGTTCTCGACCACCACCAGCGAAATGTCGGCGCCGTCGTCATAGTAAGCACGTTCCTGCTTCGCCAGCCGTTCCGCCGCGCCCTGGATGGTTGCATCCAGGGTCGTGACGATGTGCGGCGCCTTGTGTTTCAGCACCAATCGCTGCGCCAGATGCGGCGCGCCCATCGGCATGGGCTGGCGGGCAAAAGGCACGCCTTCCTTCATGGCGGTGGCGGCGTCGCCCTGGCTCACCACGTCTTCGTCGACCATGCGGCGCAGGACCTTGTCGCGGCCGGCCAGCGCGCGCCTGGCATGGCGATCGGGGCGCTGTTTCACCGGCGACTGGGGCAGCGCCACCAGGAGCGCGCTTTCCGCCAGATCGAGATTGGCGGGCTCCTTGCCGAAATAGGACAGCGAGGCGGCACGCACCCCTTCCAGGTTGCCCCCCATCGGGGCCAGGGTCAGGTACAGCGACAGGATTTCGTCCTTGGAATAACGCTCTTCCAGCTGCACGGCGCGGACCATCTGGATCAGTTTTCCGCCGACGCCATGACCGTGCGGCTCCAGCAGGCGTGCCACCTGCATGGTCAGGGTTGACCCGCCGGAGACGATGCGTCCGGCATGGACGAACTGGAACGCGGCGCGCAGCATGGCCGGAGGGTCCACACCCCAGTGCCGCGCAAAGCGTTTGTCTTCGTAAGCCTTGAGCATGGCCAGATAACGCGGCCCCACCTGATCCGCGGTGGTCTTGATGCGCCAGGCGCCATCTGCGCTGAGGAACGCGCGCAGCAGGCTGCCGTCCTTGGCCGTCACTTCCGGCGACAGGGTATTGGCACGGGTCATGTCCGGCGGGAATAACAGATCAGCCAGGGTTACAAGACCGATCAGGCCCGCCGCGACACGCAGGCCCACCAACCAGCGCGGCGTCTTCTGCGTCATTGCGCGATATTCAGCTCGCCCATCGCGGTGCGCGCCCGGATGGCGGGAGCATACATGTCCTCGGCCCAGGCGGCGGGCAGCGCGAAATGGCCTACCGACACGGCACGCGCGATATAGGCGACATGGAAGGCCGGCGTCGGCTCCGGTCCCTTGCGATTGACCGGGCGATAACGCTCGCCGATATCGAAGGCCGCGACAAAGCGGTCATCGCGCGCATCCTGCATGTTGGCCTCGGTCAACGCGCCGACAAAGGGATAGGCCTTGGCATCGTCGCCCTTCAGCGGCTGCTCAATCTCCAGACCGGCGGGCAGCAAATCGATCACCCCCATCTGGTGATAGAGATTGTTGGGCATCTGGCCCGACAGCACCACGATCACCCGGTCATTCTGGTGCAGCGCGCCGACGTCCGCGGGCGCACCGGACATGGTCCAGACACTCTTGGACAAGCTGAAGCCGTTGGCGATGGCGGGCAGCGCCGCATTGGGCGTGCCACTGGCGGCGGTGGAACGCCACACGCCGGCATCGCCCTTGTTGACCAGGGTCACGCCGGCGTCCAGTTGCGCCAGAGTCGGGGTCAGCCGCACCGCCCCGTCACGCGGCGCCGCTGGCGCACCGTTCACAGTGATGTTGAGCGGCAGCTTCTGGCGCGTCAGCGCATAGGCAGCCCGCAGCATCCAGCCCTTTTCCTGGGTGGTCGTGTCTTCGACTTTGGTGTTCAGCGATTTCACCTTGTCCAGCAACTGCGGCACCAGGTCGGCCTTGCCGTTCTCCGCCGCCAGCGCCAGCGCGCCCGACAGGTCGCGCAACAGCGAGCCATAGACATCATGCGGATAGGTGGCCGGATCGGCGGCCACGATGATGTCGCGCGCGCGCCGGAAGCCATATTCGGCCCGCGCCCGGTCACCGGTCATGGATGCCGCCGCGCCGGTCAGCGCCGCCGCCAGGCCCGATTTCATCGCACCAACCTTAGTGTCGCTGAAGTAGCGCAGGTCCGAGACATTGGCCTGGCCGTTGGCCGCCAGCACATAGAAAGCGTAAGCCCGGGCGATATCGTCACTGCCGTCCGCCGCACCGCTTGTCTTCAGCCAGTTGGTGCCGCGCTTCATGGCGTCGTTGGGCACGACAAAGCCCTTGGCCTTGGCCTGGAACAGGAAGTCCATGGCATAGACGCTGAGGAAGCTGTCGGCATCGCTGCCCGGGCCCCACATGCCGAAATTGCCGGCATAATTCTGCATGTCCAGCACCTGATCCACCGCCGTCTGGATGCGCGGCCGCAGTGCATTGTCCTTGGGCAGCCCCGCCAGATCGGCGACGTCGTTGAACAGCAGCAGGGGCTGGGCGCGGCTGGTGGTCTGCTCGATGCAGCCATAGGGATACTTGTCCAGCCACTTCAGCAGGCCCGCGACATTGTTATAGCCATGCGCCGCCGACACACTGATGGTGACGCTGGCAGTGGAACCGACCAGGTCCGGGATCAGGCTGCGATTGGCGACATAAGTCGCGCCCGCCGGCAACGGCAGCTCTTCTTCCCGCGCCACGTCGAGCTGCGCTGCCCGCACCTGGATGGGCCAGCCATGCGAGACATGGAAACCATTGGGGCCTTTCACATCCAAAGTGATGCCGGCGATGCCCAGCCCGGCACCACGCAACTGCACCGGCACCAAAGCGCGCTGGCCGCGCTTGAGAGTCTGGTTCACAACCGTCTGCGCCCCGCTGGCCAGCGATACCGGTCCACGGGTCTGGATGGTGGCGACATAGGCGCCGGGGCCGCCTTCGACATTATCCAGGTTCAGCGCCGCGCCGATGGAGTCGCCGGGCGACAGGAAGCGCGGCAAGACAAGATCGGCCACCACCGGATCGCGCACGATCAGCATGCGATCGGCATGGCCCAGCTTGTTGGCACTCCAGGCCACCGCCATCAACCGCAGCGAACCGTTAAAGTCCGGCACATCCAGAGTGATGTTGGCGACACCGCCCGCACCCAGCTTCACCAGTCCGCTGAACAGCGCCACGGTTTTTT
>CANGRN010000043.1 GCA_947455695.1 Alphaproteobacteria bacterium | reverse complement strand
CATTTCAATCGGCCGGCATCCCCACGCCCTGGCATGCCGAAATCTCCACCCCCCAGGAACTGCAGCGGGTGGTGATTGGGCGCGGCCGGGCAGTGGCGATCATGCCGGTGGAAAATCTTGGACCCTATGGCCGCCTTTTGATAAGTGATGTGGAAGATCCGGCAGCGGCATTCCAGCAGACCCGCGATGCCTCGCCCAGCCAGCGGGTGCTAGTGGAACTGGCGCCGGAGGGCGAACACCTGATGCTGGATTGCTGGATGGAAAATGGCGCCTGCCAGGTGGCAGGAACCGCCGACAGCGCGACCAATGATGTCGCCGGCCGAGCCATATCCGCGCTGGGTATCAGCGACGGTCCGGCGGTTTGCGAGATGGTGGCAGGCCAGGTCGTGGCCATCGCCGCGCGCGCCGGCGGCGAAACCTTTCTCGACAAGGCGATCGCGGCAGCTCTGGGCTGAGAAGTACACGGAGTGTCGGCGAAGCCGGAGCGACAAAAACACAAAAGACGGACCGCCCCCCGGCTGTCCGTCTTTTGCTCATATCCCACCAGAAAGAACTGGTCCCTACGCCCCGGGGCAGACGCCGTATTCTTACGGTCTTCCGCTTCGGTTGGCGGCGGGCGGTACTTTCGTACCGCCCGTGCCTGGCTTAGCGGAACAGCGAAAGAATGGTCTGCGGGCCCTGGTTGGCGATGGACAGGGCCTGGATGCCCAGTTCCTGCTTGACCTGCAGCGACTGCAACTTGGCGCTTTCCTGCGCCATGTTGGCATCAACCAGGTTGCCGATACCCGAAGTCAGGGTGTCGGACAGCTTCTGGGCGAAGGTCGCCTGGATCGAGAACTTTGCAGCGCCCGACGACAGCTTGGCAAGAGCCGAGTTGACGTTGGTCAGCGAGGCCTGGATCGTGGCCACCAGGGTCGAGGCCTTGGCCTGGGTCGAGATCGTGGCCGTGGACTTCAGGGTCACGATGGTGCCCGACAGGCTCAGCTTCTGGGCCGAAGTCGTGACACGACGGGTACCGTCCGCTGAGGCCAAAGCCGTGATCTGGTTGGTCGAACCGTCCACCAGGTTGAAGCCGTTAAACACCGCGTTCTTCACGATCGTAGTGATCTGATCGCGCAGGGCGGTGAAGTTGGCGTTCAGCGCCTGACGGCTCGCGGTATCCAGCGAGGAGTCAGCAGCCGACAGGGCCTTCTGCTTCAGCTGGATCAGCAGGTCCGAGATGGACTGGCCGGCAGACAAAGCAACGTCGATGGCCGAAGTGCCATTGTTGATCGAGTTCATGACGGATGCATAGCCAGCCACGTTCCCACGCTGGTTCTGGGCGATCGCAAAGATCGCGCCATCATCACGCGCATTGGCCACTTTCAGGCCGCTATTGATGCGAGACTGGGTCTGGCTCAACTGACCCTGAGTAGTAGACAGGTACTGCAGCGCTACAGCGGCGCCGGTATTAGTGTTGACGCTAAAGGGCATTTTGGTCTCTCCGTTCTGGTTTGGAGTACGGTCTATTCAAGGACCGTACGCTTGGGCATTTTGCCCGCGTGACCCATTTCAAGGGCCGTGCCGGAGCGGAGTAAGAACTGGTTAAACATCGATTTTGTACGCCAGGGGAAAATAGGTGCCGGCGGAAATTTTCCCGATGGCGAACGGACCCGGCAAAACTTGCCGCATGGGGAAATATTTGCCGGGTGAGGTGGGCAAATAGCTCCACTTTTCAGAAAAGCACCCAGGTGAAAATCGCGGAAAACCGCGGAAAATATTGGTTCACGCCGATACAGCCTAAGGTAAACAAGTGTTACCGCCAGCGCCGTCGCTCAAACAATAACTGACGGCGCTCGCGCACCGTCCCAGCCAAAAAAGAAAGGGCGGTGCAAAGCACCGCCCTTTCCCTAAACGCCCTCGAAAGAGGTTTTTACTTGAACAGCGACAGGATGCTCTGCGGCGCCTGGTTGGCGATCGACAGAGCCTGGATGCCCAGCTGCTGCTTGACCTGCAGCGACTGCAACTTGGCGCTTTCCTGCGCCATGTTGGCGTCCACCAGATTGCCAATGCCCGAGGTCAGGGTATCGGACAGCTTCTGGGTGAAGGTCGCCTGGATCGAGAACTTCGCGGCACCCGATGACAGCTTGGCCAGGGCCGAGTTGACGTTGGTGAGCGAGGTCTGGATCACGCTGATCAAGGCCGAAGCCTTGGCCTGGGTGGAGATCGTGGACGTGGTCTTGATCGTCACGATCGAGCCCGACAGCTTCAGGTTCTGAGCCTGGGCCGTGATACGGCGGGTGCCGTCCGAGGACGCCAGGGCCTGAACCTGATTCGTCGAACCGTCGACCAGGTTGAAATTGTTGAAGACGGCATTCTTGACGATCGTGGAAATCTGATCGCGCAGGGCCGTGAAGTTCGCGTTCAGCGCCTGACGACTCGCGGTATCCAGCGAGGGGTCAGCAGCGGACAGCGCCTTCTGCTTCAACTGGATCAACAGGTCCGAAATCGACTGGCCGGCGGAAAGGGCAACGTCGATGGCGGACGAACCATTATTGAGGCTGTTGATCACCGAGGAATAACCGGCCACAGAGCCGCGCTGGTTTTGGGCAATAGCGTAAATCGCGCCATCATCCTTCGCCGTTGCGACCTTGAGACCGCTATTGATGCGAGCCTGGGTCTGATCAAGCTGACCCTGGGTGGCATTCAGGTACTGCAGCGCAACTTGCGCGCCGGTGTTGGTGTTGACGCTAAAAGAGGACATAGGAATTCTCCGTTCTTCTGGTGGTGGACCACGCGTTCTGCGGGTCCTTGGGACAGATGACCCACCGGAACTTTTGCAACGCCCGTGCCACCCCATTAACTGCGCAAGCCATTGATATCACGCGGTTAATTTCCTTAATGACCCCGTTACCATTAGGCATCCCTTGCCGGTTGCGGCAGTTCTTGCCGGTCCGACCGGGCAAGAAAAAACCGGCGCTGTTGCCAGCGCCGGTTTTGAATTTTCAGGCCTTGGGTGCCTGCTTCTTACGAAGCCTGCAGGCCTTGCATAATCGTACGGTTGATCTCGATCAGCGGATCCAGCGGCGCCTTCTCGCGCGTGACGCTGCGCGAATATTTGGCCACCCACAGCGACAGCGAAATAATCTTGGCGCGCACATCCTGGGTCAGGGTGTTGCGGTCGTCCATGCAGTCGGCGGCGAGCGTGCGCCACAGCTTGCGATTCCAGTCCACCGCTTCGACCAAGGGAGCGCCGGCGGCGTTAGATTCCTTGGCGGTGAGCAGCGCGCCGGTGACCTGGCCGAACAGCCGGTATTCGGTCACGCGGGGATCTTCGGTGGCGGCCTGGGTGACCTTATAGGCGTTAAGGCTCATAGCTGAGGCGCTCCTGTTCCAAGTCGAAAAGCTTCCGGCAGGCGATCAGCGCCTTGTAATAGGCGCCCTGGGCGACATCGCGGCTGATGTCCACGCAGGTGCCCAGGATGGCGGGCGTGTTGATGGCGCCCATGAACTCGGTCATCCGCAGGGCAAATTCATTATAGGGTTCTTCGCTGGCCTCGCCGTCCAGATACATCATCATGATGGCCAGATAGATGCGCCGCGCCGGCGTGTTGGCGCCTTCGGGCTGCATGATATCCTTTTCACGCAGCACGCACGCCTTGTTTTGGATCACCAGGCTGGTGCGTTTGTCGCCATTGGCCAGAACCGCGCCATTCAGCACGAATTTCTCGCCGGGCTTTAAGGACAATTTCAGCGGCATAATGCGCTTCCCCTTCAATCGAAGGCGACTGTACGCACGCGCCGGTTAACAAAAGCCTGTCACTTTGCAGGCAGTTATTTACGAATGGTTAAACACGAGAATCGCGGAAGCCCGGCAAATCGGCTTCCTCCAGGATGAGCTCAAACGGGCGGCCGCGCCCGTCGGGACTCCAGCCTGCCTCAATGGCCAGCCTTACGCCGGCGGTCAGCATGTCCGCGGTGACCTTGGGCTTTTCGGGAAAGCGCGAGGCGTGGTGCTGCTTCTCGAAGGGAAATTGCAGGACCAGCTCGCGCCAGGCCTTGCGCACGCCATGGCGGGTGAGCGTTTCATCATACTTCATGACGCTGAGGCGCAGGCCGATATCGCCATGGGTGGTTCCCCAGGCCGGCTCGCTCTTGACGTGCCAGATCAGCGCGATGCCATCCACCGTCAGCTGGCCGCCCAATTTCCTGTTCGTGCGCTTGGTCATGGCCGTTCATACCACAGGGCCGCACAAACGGCGCTACGCCTGCTGCGCGGCCTCGTAGAGCCTATTGCTGCTGTTGTTGCTGCTGGTGATACAGCCGTTCCGGCATGGACGCGGTCGGCGTCGGCGTCACCATGGGGCGCGCCACTTTCAGGAAATCCTCGTGACGCACCGGCGCCTGGGTCGGTTCCAGCGACACGGCGATGGAAAGCTCGCTGTCGGCGTCGCCCTTGTAGGTGCCGCGGGTGGGGGGCACATCGGCGTAATCGCGGCCCACGGCGGCGCGGATATGGCGCTCGCCCGCCATGATATTGTTGGTGGGATCAAAACCCACCCAGCCCAGCGAGGGCAGATAGGCTTCCACCCAGGCATGGGTGGCATTGGCGGCGGACCGGTCGCGGGCGCCCTTGTGATAAAGATAGCCGGAGACATAGCGGCAGGGGATGCCCCAGCTGCGCGCAATCGCCGTCATGATATGGGCGAAATCCTGACAGACGCCGCGCCGCTGTTCCAGCGCCACGTCGATGGGCGAATTCACTTCGGTGACGCCGGGTTCATATTCAAAGGAATCGTAGATGCCGCGCTGCAGGGCTTTCAGTGCGCTGAGGGGGTCGCCAACCGGCTTTTGCAGGTCGGCAATCTTCATGAAGCTTTCCAGTTCCGGCGACATGCGCGCGAAACGGGAATCTTCCAGCATGTCGAAATGATCGTCGCTGAGGTTGAAGTCGTTGTAGCGGCTCCATTCCAGGGGATCGAGTTGCTCCGGCCAGGCCGGCATCTGGCCGATCTCGACGGTGGCCTGGGCCTCAATGCGCAGCTCTTCATGCTCGCGCAGCAGGTTGAAGTGATAAACCGCGTTGCCCAGGTGATCGGTATAGGCATAGAGCTGGGCGCGCGGATTGGTGGAGATCTGGAAGGAGCGCAAGGTCTGCGGGCCTTCGGAGCGCGGCTGCATGCGCAGCTCCATCACCGACTCGCGCACCGGCCCGGAATAGCGAAAACGCGTCACGTGGCGGATGGAGTAGAACATTACAGAACCGTCTCCGCGCCATAGGTGATGTAGGATGAATACAGCGCCTTGTGGATCTGCTCGCACTGCTTGGTGATGTCGGCGATGAACTCGGCCGCGCCGCCGCTCATCAGTTCATCCACCTGGCCGAAATCCACCGCCGCCTTCAGCCGGCCGGCGAGACGTTCCACCGCGGCGCGGCGGGCCGGCGGCGCGCCCGGCGCCACGCGCGCCAGCGCTTCGGTCATGCGGTCCACCGAGAAGCAGATGGAATGGGGAAATTCGGAATCGAACAGCAGGAATTCGGCGATCTTCTGGGGCCGGATGGAGGCGGTGTATTGCTTGGTGTAAGGCTCGAAGGCGGTGCAGAATTTCAGCAGCACCAGCCAGTCGAAATATTTGGGTCCGTTGCCGGTCTGGGCGGCGGTGAAATGAATATCCAGCAAGCGCCCCAGCTGCTGCACCCGCTCGATATGGCGGCCCAGTTCCAGGAAGTACCAGCCTTCGCCGTGGCTGAGGGTGGAATAGGTCACCCCTTCCAGGGCGTGCATTTCCTCCAGCGACTCGCGGAACAGCCTGGCCGGCGTATGGACCCAGATGGAATCCATGGTGACCGGCGCCAGGCGCAGATACAGCCGGTTGAGATTCTCCCACACTTCGTTGGACAGCGCCTCGCGCACCTGGCGGGCATTGTCGCGCGCCAGCGACAGCGAGGTGATCAGCGAATTGTCATTGTCGCGGTCGAAGGCCAGGTGCCGGGTGATGGCAAAGGCGTCCAGGTGCAGCGGCGCGGTCTTGATGCCGGTCAGCGACTGGGTGACGCGCGCCCAGCTGGCGGCGGCATCCTCGGGTGTCTGCTCCACCATGGATTCCAGCTTGACGGCTATCAGGCGGGCGGTGTGTTCGGCCCGCTCGATATAGCGGCTCATCCAATAGAGGGAGTCTGCGACGCGCGATAACATCTATTGGCTCAACACCCAGGTGTCCTTGGAGCCGCCGCCTTGCGATGAATTCACCACCAGGCTGCCGCGCTTGAGCGCGACGCGGGTCAGGGCGCCCGGCACCAGCTTGGTTTCGGCGCCGTGCAGGATGAAGGGGCGCAGGTCCACATGCCGCGCTTCGATGCCGTTGCCGACAAAGGTGGGGGCAGTGGAAAGCTGGATGGTGGGCTGGGCGATATAATTTTCCGGATCGGCACGGATCTTCTCGGCGAAGTCCTCGCGCTCCCTGGTGGAAGCATGGGGGCCGATCAGCATGCCATAGCCGCCGGATTCGCCCACCGCCTTGACCACCAGCTTGTCGAGATTGCCCAGCACATGCTGCAGCGACTTCTCCTCGCGGCACAGGAAGGTTTCGACATTGTCCAGGATCGGTTCTTCAGCCAGGTAATAGCGGATCAGGCGCGGCACATAGGCATAGACCGCCTTGTCGTCGGCCACGCCCGTGCCCAGCGCATTGGCGATCATCACATTGCCGGCGCGATAGGCGTTGAACAGGCCGGGCACGCCCAGCGCGGAGTCCTCGCGGAAGATCAGGGGATCGATGAAATCGTCATCGATGCGGCGATAGATGACGTCGATGCGCTTCAGGCCCGATGTGGTGCGGGTATAGACGACATTGTCGTTGACCAGCAGATCGCGACCTTCCACCAGTTCCACGCCCATCTGGCGCGCCAGAAAGGCGTGCTCGAAATAGGCGGAATTGAAAACGCCCGGCGTCAGGATGGCGATGGAGACGTCTTCGTGGAACGGGGTCAGCGAGCGCAAGGTCGCCAGCAGCTCCAGCGGATAATGCTCGATGGGGCGAACGCCCATGGAGCGGAACACCGCCGGGAAAGCGCGGCGCGCCACATCGCGGTTGGCCAGCATGTAGCTGACGCCCGACGGTACGCGCAGATTGTCTTCCAGCACGACGAAATCGCCGGCTTCGTTGCGGATCAGGTCGCTGCCGCAAATGTTCACATAGGCGCCGTGCGGCACCGGGATGCCCCGCATCTCGCGGCGGTAATGCTTGGAGCCGTAGATCATGGAGCGCGGCACCACCCCGTCCTTCAGCACCCGGCCGTCGGTATAGATGTCGCGCAGGAACAGGTTCAGGGCATGGATGCGCTGGGTGAGTCCGCGCTCGATGCGGTCCCATTCGCGGGCGGTGACAATGCGCGGCAACAGGTCGGTGGGAATGATCCGTTCCGTGGCCTGATTGTCGTTATAGACGGTGAAGGTGATGCCCTGGTGCAGGAAGCTCTGCTCCACTGCCTGCTGGCGGCGGTTCAGCTCTTCCAGCGGCAGGCTGGAAACGCGGGAGTCGATGGCGGCATAGGTCGCGCGGGCCTGGCCATCTCGCGAGAACATTTCGTCAAAGGGCTTGCCCAGCTCGTAATTGGCGTAAGGCGCATCGACCCCGGGCTGCGAGATACGTCCCGTGCCGGCCACGATATCGGGGCCGCCAAAATCTTCGGTATTCGCGAAAACTTCATGCTGCATAAGCGAAGTCTGCGCAGAGGGCGAGGCGTCTCGCAAGCGCTGAAAGCATTTTGGGATAACGCAGATGCCGCAGCATCAGGCGCGGCGGCGGCGGGCAACGCGCAGCGTTGCGCGCCCGGCCGCTTTTACGAACACGGACGAATTATAAACTATTGAAATTATTTG
>CANGRN010000042.1 GCA_947455695.1 Alphaproteobacteria bacterium | reverse complement strand
GTCCTCGATCTGGTAGGCCTCGGTGCAGCTGAAGACGAACTTGCCGTTGGTGATGTCCACCTGGCCGCCGCCGAAATTGGTGGCGTAGATGCCCTTCTTCACGCTTTTGAGGATCTCGTCGGGGTGCTTGTCGCCGCCCAGCATATAAGTGTTGGTCATGCGCGGCATCACCGGGCTGGAATAACCCTGGCGCCGGCCATTGCCGGTGGCGGCCACGCCCATCAGCCGGGCGTTCTGGCGGTCCTGCATATAGCCTTTCAGGATTCCGTCCTCGATCAGAACGGTGCGATGGGTCGGGGTGCCTTCATCGTCGATGGAGAGCGAGCCGCGCCGCCCGTCGATGGTGCCGTCATCCACCACCGTGACACCGGGGGCGGCCACGCGCTGGCCCAGCAATCCGGCGAACGCGCTCGTCTTCTTGCGGTTGAAGTCGCCTTCCAGCCCATGACCGATGGCTTCGTGCAACAGGATGCCGGGCCAGCCCGGGCCCAGCACCACCGTCATCTCGCCGGCAGGGGCGGGGATGGAGGAGAGATTGACCAGCGCCTGGCGCAGCGCCTCGTCGATGGCGCCCTGCCAGTAGTCGGGGTCGAGATAGGTTTCGTAACTGCCGCGGCCGCCGCCACCGAAACTGCCGCTTTCCTGGCGGCCGTCTTTTTCAACCACCACCGAGACATTGAGCCGGACCAGGGGGCGGATGTCGGAATAGGTCTCGCCGCCGGCGCGGATGATCTCGATGCGCTGCCATTCGCCCGACAGGGATGCCGACACCTGGCGCACGCGGGCGTCCTTGGCGCGGGCATAGGCGTTCATCTCTTCCAGCAGCTTGACCTTCTTCTCAAAGCCCGCGGTCTGCAGCGGATCGATGTCGGTATAGAGCTTGACGTTGCTGCGGGCCGGCGCGCCCGCCGCGGTGCCGGAATAGCCATGCGAGACGGCGCGCACGGTATTGGCCGCCCGTGCGATGGCGTCCTCGGAGATGTCGGAGGCATGGGCATAGCCGGTGGCTTCGCCCGCCACCGCCCGCAGGCCGAAGCCCTGGCTGGTGTCGAAAGTGGCCGCCTTCAGCCGGCCGTCGTCGAAGCTGAACGATTCGGATTGGCTGTATTCCAGGTACAATTCCCCGTCGTCCGCGCCCTTCAGCGCCTGATCCACAGTTTGCTGCACCCGCCCACGGTCCATCCCGGTGCGGGAAAAGAAAAGATCGGGTGCGGTCATGTCGGTCTCCGGTGCGCGGCAAAAAGCCCCGCGAATTGCGTGTTTGGCCCCTAGATATCGGGGTAAAGCGGCCATTGGACAAGGCGGGGCGGGGTTCCCCGGGGGCGGGGCCGTCCGCTCCCCTTGGCCGCCGGAAGGGACGTGCCATAAGGTCGCAATGACTTTAAGGGCTTAACCCCTCTAAATCCCCGCCAAGAATCTGAAAAAGGGCGGGGATTCCACCGCCTGGTTTATTGCGAGGTCGCGAGCATGTTTTTGCGGAAATCCGGTATCGGCGTGGCGACTGCCGCCCTTGCGGCCTTCTGGGCACTTCCGGCGGCAGCCCTGCCGACCAATTACGAGACCGGCTTCCAGGCCGCCGCCTCGCCGGTCATGGAGCAGATCGAGGATTTCCACCGCCTGCTGGTGTGGATCATCGTGGCGGTCTGCCTGTTCGTCCTGGGCCTGCTGGTCTGGATCGTCATCAAGTATCGCGCCGGCGCCAATGCCGTGCCGTCCAAGGTCCATCACAACACCTTGCTGGAAGTCGCCTGGACCCTGATCCCGGTCATCATCCTGGTGTTTATCGCGGTGCCGTCCTTCCGCCTGCTGTATTTCGAAGCGGCGGTTCCCAAGCCCGACGTGACCATCAAGGCGATCGGCAAGCAGTGGTTCTGGACCTATGAGTATCCCGGTTCCGCCGCGGGCTTCACCTTTGACAGCCTGGGCCTGTCCGATGCCGACGCGGCCAAGGCGAACAAGCCGCGCCTGCTGGGCACCGACAATGCGATCTATGTCCCCGTCAACAAGGTGATCGCGGTCGACACCGTCGGCGCCGACGTGATCCACAGCTGGGCGATGCCCCAGATGGGCGTGAAGATGGACGCCGTGCCGGGCCGCACCAACCACACCTGGTTCAAGGCCACCCAGACCGGCGTGTTCTATGGCCAGTGCTCGGAACTGTGCGGTGCGCGCCACGCCTACATGCCCATCGAGCTGCATGTGGTGAGCGAGGCGGACTATGCCGCCTGGCTGGCCGACTCCAAGAAGAAGTATGCCGCGCTTGAGAACGACGCCACCCGCGTCGCGTCGAAATAGGAAGCACCGATATGACAACCACCTTCGACGCCCATCACGACGACGCTCACGGCGATCACGCGCACCATCCCACCGGCTGGCGCCGCTACGTCTATTCGACGAACCACAAGGACATCGGCACGATGTACCTTATCTTCGCGATCCTGGCGGGCTGCATCGGCGGCTTCTTCTCCATGATGATGCGCGCCGAGCTGATGTATCCGGGCCTGCAGATCTTCAAGGAACCCCATACCTTCAACGTGTTCGTGACCGGCCACGGCCTGATCATGGTGTTCTTCATGATCATGCCCGCCATGATCGGCGGTTTCGGCAACTGGCTGGTGCCGCTGATGATCGGTGCGCCGGACATGGCGTTCCCCCGCATGAACAACATCTCCTTCTGGCTGCTGCCCTTCAGCTTCGCGCTGCTGGTGCTGTCCATGTTCGTGGAAGGTGACTCGGCCGGCATGGGTGTCGGCGGCGGCTGGACCATCTATGCGCCGCTTTCCACCACCGGCTCGCCGGGGCCGGCCATGGACCTGGCGATCTTCTCGCTGCACATCGCGGGCGCTTCCTCGATCCTGGGCGCCATCAACTTCATCACCACCATCTTCAACATGCGCGCGCCGGGCATGACCCTGCACAAGATGCCGCTGTTCGTGTGGTCGATCCTGGTGACCGTGTTCCTGCTGCTGCTGTCGCTGCCCGTTCTGGCCGGCGCCATCACCATGCTGCTGACGGACCGCCATTTCGGCACGTCCTTCTTCAATCCGGCCGGCGGCGGCGATCCGATCCTGTACCAGCATCTGTTCTGGTTCTTCGGTCACCCCGAAGTGTACATCCTGATCCTGCCCGGCTTCGGCATGATCAGCCACATCATCGGCACCTTCTCCAAGCGGCCGATCTTCGGTTACCTGGGCATGGCCTATGCGATGGTTGCCATCGGCTTCATCGGCTTCCTGGTCTGGGCGCACCACATGTACACGGTGGGCCTGACGGTCGACACCAAGGCCTACTTCGTGTTCGCCACCATGGTCATCGCGGTGCCCACCGGCATCAAGGTGTTCAGCTGGATCGCGACCATGTGGGGCGGCTCGATCGAGTTCAAAACCCCGATGCTCTGGGCGATCGGCTTTGTCTTCCTGTTCACCGTCGGCGGCGTGACCGGCGTGGTGCTGGCCAATGCCGGCGTCGACGTCGTGCTGCAGGACACCTACTATGTGGTGGCGCACTTCCATTACGTGCTGTCGCTGGGTGCGGTGTTCGCGATCTTCTCGGGCTTCTACTTCTGGTTCCCGAAGTTCACCGGCTACATGTACAGCGAGACGCTGGGCAAGCTGCACTTCTGGGTCACCTTTGTCGGCGTGAACCTGGCCTTCTTCCCGATGCACTTCCTGGGCCTGGCCGGCATGCCGCGCCGCTATGCGGACTATCCGGATGCCTATGCCGGCTGGAACTATGTCGCCACGATCGGCGCCTTCATCGCCGGCTTCGGCGTGCTGATCTTCCTGGCGATGTGCGTCGAAGCCTTCGCCAAGAAGCGCAAGGCCGCGGACAATCCCTGGGGCGTTGGTGCCACCACGCTGGAGTGGACCCTGCCGTCGCCGCCGCCCTTCCACCAGTTCAACGAGCTGCCGAAGATCAAATAATGTCGCTTTCCCTGGCCTATCCCCGTGTCACGACCGTCGGCGACTTTCTCGCGCTGCTGAAGCCGCGCGTCATGTCGCTGGTGATCTTCACGGGGCTGGCCGGGATCGTGGCGGCGCCCGGGCACCTGCATCCGCTCACCGCCTTCACGGCCCTGCTGTGCATCGCGGTGGCGGCGGGGGCGTCGGGCTGCCTGAACATGGCCTATGACAGCGATATCGACGGCCTGATGACCCGCACCGCCACGCGGCCCATTCCGATGGGTTATGTGGCGCGGGAAGATGCGCTGGCCTTCGGCTGGACCCTGTCGGTGGCGGCGGTTGCCACCATGGGCCTGTTCGTGAACTTCCTGGCGGCGGGCCTGCTGGCCTTCACCGTCTTCTTCTATGTCGTGGTCTATACCCTCTGGCTCAAGCGCCGCACGCCGCAGAACATCGTGATCGGCGGACTGTCGGGCGCGCTGCCGCCGGCCATCGGCTGGGCCTCGGTCACCGGCGACCTGTCGCTGGCGCCGCTGCTGCTGGTGGCGATCATCTTCATGTGGACGCCGCCGCATTTCTGGGCGCTGTCGCTGTGGCGCTCGCAGGATTACGCCCGCGCCGGCGTGCCGATGCTGCCGGTTGTCAGCGGCAAGCCGCATACCCGCTTCCAGATCCTGCTCTATACGCTGGTACTGGTGCCGCTGGGCGTCCTGCCGGCCTTCCTTCATATCGGCGGCCCGCTGTATCTGGCGGCCTCGTCCGGCATCGGCCTGTGGTTCCTGTGGGAAGCCATCGGCACCTATCGCGAGACGAATGAAGCAAAAGAGCCCGCGGCCCACCGCCTGTTCGGCGTGTCGCTGGTCTATCTGGCGGCGCTGTTCGCAACCCTCATCATCGAGAAGCTGGCCGGCATTCCGGCACTGGCTTTGTGGTCGAGAGGGATGATGATGCGGACCGCGCGCGTCGCAAACGCAATATCGCACTGGGGCTCACGCTCTTCGGTGTGGTCATACTGTTTTATCTGATGTCGATCGTGCAATGGCACGATCATACCGGCCACTAGAGGGGCACCGCCTATGAGCAGCGATGTGAAGCACGATTATCACCTGGTGGATCCCAGCCCGTGGCCCGTTGTCGGCTCGATCTTCGCCTTCACCATGATGGTGGGTGCGGTGTTCTGGATGAACAAGGATTACACCGGCTTCTGGGGCCTGCCGCTCAATGGCTCGCCGGTGATCTGCCTGATCGGCCTGGCCGGTGTGCTCTACACCATGGCCGGCTGGTGGCGCGACGTGATCAAGGAATCGGTGGTGCTGGGCAACCACACCCCGGTGGTGAAGCTGCATCTGCGCTACGGCATGCTGCTGTTCATCGCTTCCGAAGTGATGTTCTTCGTCGCCTGGTTCTGGGCCTATTTCAACACCGCCATCTTCCATGCCGATGTCGGCGTGTCGTCCTGGCCGCCGGCCGGGATCGTCACCCTTGACCCCTGGCACTTCCCGCTGCTGAACACCCTGATCCTGCTGACCTCGGGCACCACGGTGACCTGGGCGCACCACGCCATCCAGACCGGCGACCGCAAGGGCGCCATCCAGGGCCTGGTGCTGACCGTGATCCTGGGACTGACCTTCACCTGCGTGCAGGCCTATGAATATGCCCATGCGCCGTTCACCTTCGGCTTCAACAACCTGGCGCTGGTGCCCTTCGCCGAAGGCTCCGCCCATGCGTTGCTGGCGGCGGGCGCCGGCAACTTCCAGGCGATCTATGGCTCGACCTTCTTCATGGCGACCGGCTTCCACGGCTTCCATGTCATCGTCGGCACCATCTTCCTGGCGGTCTGCCTGTTCCGCGCCATCGCGGGCCAGTTCACCCCGACCCGCCACTTCGGCTTCGAAGCGGCGGCCTGGTACTGGCACTTCGTGGACGTGGTGTGGCTGTTCCTGTTCGCCTGCATCTATGTCTGGGGCGAAGGCCCGCTCGTCCAAGGCTAGCCCTTTTGCCCGCCGGGTTCGTCGCGCCATCACTCGCGTACGTCTTGTACGCGTCGCTCGGCGCTCCTGCCCGGACGGACAAAATGCTAAGCCTTGAAGAGTATTCATGAACGCGCCCAACACGGCAAAAGCAATCTTCCTCGGCCTCTGTCCGCAATGCGGGCAGGGGCCGTTGTTTGACGGCTATATCGCACTGAAAAAACAGTGCCCGGCCTGCGGCCTGGATTACGCCATGTTCGATGCCGGCGACGGGCCGATGGTGTTCGGCATCCTGATCGTGGGCGCCATCGTTTGCGGCCTGGCGCTGTGGGTGGAGTTCCGCTTCCAGCCGCCGCTGTGGGTTCATGCCGCGCTGTGGCTGCCGCTGATCTGTCTTCTGACCGCGATCTTCCTGCGCCTGTCCAAGTCCGCGCTGCTGGTGCTGCAATACCGGCACAAGGCCGGCGAGGGCCGGCTTGGGGAATGAGGCCGGGCGAATGACCTTTCGTCCTTATCCCGGGCTGACCATCGCCTGCGCCATCCTGTTCGCGATCCTGGTCGGGCTTGGCACCTGGCAGCTCGAGCGGCTGCAATGGAAATTGGCGCTGATCGCGCGGGTGAACAGTCACATGGCGGCGGCGCCGGTGCCGCTAGATGAGATAAACGCCATGCCGCCGGACGAGGCGCAGTATCGCCGCGTCACGCTCGACGGCCGGTTCGATCACGCGCGCGAAGCTTACGTCTTCACCACCGATGCCGGTGATCCGGTCTATCATGTGCTGACGCCGTTCCTCACCGGGGGCGGCCGCGTGCTGATGGTGGACCGCGGCGAGGTGCCGAAGGAAAAACTCGACCCCGCCACCCGTCTCGCCGGCAATATCGAAGGCCGTACCCAGGTCACCGGCGTGTGGCGCGTGCCCGATGCGCCGGGCGCCTTCACCCCGCCGCCCGATCCGGCGCATCGCATCTGGTATTCGCGTGATCTGAAGGGCATCGCCGCCGCCGGTCACCTGACCCTGGCCGCGCCGGTGGTGATCGAGGCCGACAGCACCCCCAACCCCGGCGGCTGGCCCAGGGGCGGGCAGACCGTGGTCAGCTTCCGCAACCAGCATCTGTCCTATGCCGTGACCTGGTATGGGCTGGCGATTTGCCTGCTAGGTGTCTGGTTTGCCTATCATATTTCCAGGGGGCGGATCGGCCTCAAATAAGTGGTTTGGGTGCGAATCCCGCCCTATAACCCCTTGGCGATGCAGTTCATTTCCACTCGGGGGCAGTCGCCCCGCGCTTCCTTTTCCGATGTTCTCCTGGCCGGCCTGGCGCCGGACGGCGGTCTGTACCTGCCCGAAAGCTGGCCGCAGCTCAGCGCCGCCGAAATCGCCGCCTTTGCGGGCAAGCCATACCAGGCGGTGGCCTATGAGGTGCTGTCGCGCTTTGCCGGCGAGTCCTTCACGCCCGACGAACTGAAGGCCGATATCGAAGCCGCCTATGCCGGCTTTGAATCGCCGGTCATCGCGCCGCTGCGTCCCATCGCGCCATCCTCGAACGGCAGCCAGTATCTGCTGGAGCTGTTCCACGGCCCCACCTTCGCCTTCAAGGACATCGCACTGCAGATCCTGGGCCGGCTGTTCGCCCGCGCCCTGACGCGGCGCGGCGGCAAGGTCACCATCGTCGCCGCCACCAGCGGCGATACCGGCAGCGCCGCCATCGCGGCGCTGGGCGGTCTGCCCAACATCGAAGTCTTCGTGCTGCATCCACGCGGCCGCGTCAGCGAAGTGCAGCGCAAGCAGATGACGACCAGCCCGCACGCCAACGTCCACAACATCGCGCTGGAAGGCAGCTTCGACGATGCGCAGGGCCTGGTGAAGGACCTGTTCGCCCAGACCGAATTCGCGCACCAGATCGGCCTGACCGCCGTCAATTCGATCAATTTTGCCCGCATCGCGGCGCAATCGGTCTATTATTTCACTGCCACGGCGGCACTGGGCAAACCCGCGACCTTCGTGGT
>CANGRN010000041.1 GCA_947455695.1 Alphaproteobacteria bacterium | reverse complement strand
GGAATAGCGCAGGCCGTCCGCCGTGACGTGATCCTCGCGCGCCGTCTCGCGCCAGCCGCTACGGTCCAGTTCGAACCGCGCATCGCCGTCAAAGTTCTTGTGCACTTCCGTCAGTTCGATGCGAGAAGCCAGCGGCAAGGCGCGTTCGTAGATTTCCGCGCCACCAATCACCATCACCGTGCCGGAGGTGCCCGCTGTCGCCTGGCCCAGTGAGGATGCGGTGATCGCCCCTTCGGCGCGCCAGTCCTTTTGCCGCGTCACCACCACATTGACCCGTCCGGGCAGCGGCTTCCTGGGCAGCGAGTCCCATGTCTTGCGCCCCATCACGATGGTATGGTTCAGGGTCAGCGCCTTGAAGCGCTTCAGGTCTTCGGAGATGTGCCAGGGAATGCCGCCATCCTTGCCGATGACGCCATTGTCGGCGATGGCCACGACCAGCACGATCTCACTCATGATGCGAGTTTCCGAAGCGCATCGCCCATCAGGCGATAGTTGATCCAACTGTCACGCGGCGCCGCGCCCAGGCTCTTGTAGAATTCAATCGACGGGGTGTTCCAGTCCAGCACCTGCCACTCCATGAACCCGCCTTCGGCCTTGCCCGCCAGATGCGCCAGCAACGCGCGGCCCAGGCCGCGCCCGCGAAAAGCCGGCTGCACATACAGGTCTTCCACATACAGTCCGCGCACGGCGCCGAAGGTCTTGTAGGTCCAGAACCAGACGGCAATGCCCACCGCCGCGCCGTCCACCACAACCAGGTCGGTATGGCAGGCCGTGCCCAGCAAGTCGCGGACCACGGCCGCTTCATCCAGGACGAAACCGGCCCCAAGCTTTTCATAGTCCGCCAGCTCCCGGATCAGCGCCACGATGGCGGGCGCATCGGACGCAGTCGCAGTGCGGATCGAAAAATCGCTCATCCCCTGGACCTTAGGGTCGTGGGCGTGGAACCCAAACCGTCACTATCGGTTATACCCAAGCTATTTTCTGGACAAATTATCATGCGCAAATTGCTGATTTCCGCTGCCACCCTGACGCTGCTGATGGCGCCGGCATGGGCCCAGCCCGACAACAATCCGCACAGAATCGGCAAGGCCAGCGTCGCGCCGCAGGTGCAGGACCAGGCCCAGCGGCAACTTGGCGTGCAGCCGCCGCCCAGCCAGCCGCAGCGCGGCGGAAATGGCGGTCCCACCAGCTTCACCAACCAGGCGCCGCAGGGGACCTTTCCCGGCCAGAACGCCGACAGGGGTAACAGGGGTGATCGTGGGGGCGCCCAGCCGCAAGCAGCGGCGCCGCAGCAGGGCCGCGATTACAACCGCGGCGGCACCAACCGCGACTATCGCGGCTACGATAACCGGGACAATCGCGACTATCGCGGCAACGGCCAGAATTATCGCGGCGACAACCGCTACGGCAATCGCGGCTATAATGGCCAGCGCCACGACTTCAGCAGCTTCCGCGACTATCACCGCGACTTCCGCAGCCCCCGCCGCTTCCGCGGTCCCGACTATCGCCGCCCCGCCGGCTGGTATGACCATCGCTGGACCTTCGGCGAATTCCTGCCATCGGCCTTCTGGGCGCGTGATTATTGGCTGAGCGATTACGGCACCTATGACCTGCCGCCCCCGCCCTATGGCGCAATCTGGGTGCGGGTGGGCCATGACGCCCTGCTGGTGGACCGGGACAGCGGCGAAGTCATTACCGTGCAATATGACGTGTTTTACTGAGGTTTTTGGCCTGGTGCCGCATTTTCCCGTGAGTGCGGCACCTTTGCCCTTACACCCCGTCCCTTAGCTGCTATAAGCCGCCACCGTGCCTGTGGCTCACCACAGGTTGAGCATCAGCAAGGTACGGGTTTATCAGCATGTCCAACGTCACGGTGATCGGCGCCCAATGGGGCGACGAAGGCAAAGGCAAGATCATCGACTGGCTGTCGAACCGCGCCGACATGGTGGTGCGCTTCCAGGGCGGCAACAATGCCGGCCACACCATCGTGGTGGGGGACAAGACCTACAAGCTGTCGCTGCTGCCGTCGGGCGTGGTGCAGGGCAAGCGCTCCATCATCGGCAATGGCGTGGTGGTGGACCCCTGGTCCCTGCTGGAGGAAATCGCCAAGGTCGGCGCCGCCGGCCTGAGCGTGACGCCCGATCTGCTGGTGCTGGCCGAGAATGCCTGTCTGGTACTGCCGCTGCACCGCGAACTGGATGCGCTGCGCGAAGAAGCCTCTTCGCAGAAGATCGGCACCACCAAGCGCGGCATTGGCCCGACCTATGAAGACAAGGTCGGCCGCCGCGCCATCCGCGCCATCGATTTGAAAGACCCCGCCAGCCTGCCCGGCAAGATCGAGCGGCTGTTGGCCCATCACAATGTGCTGCGCCGCGGCTTTGGCGCCGCCGAAGTTGATGCCGGTGCGCTGCTGAAACTGCTGAACGAGATTGCTCCCAAGATCGCGCCCTTCCTGGGTTCGTCCTGGCGCGAGCTGGACGCGGCCCGCAAGGCCGGCAAGCGCATTCTGTTCGAAGGTGCCCAGGCCGTGCTGCTGGACATCGATCACGGCACCTACCCCTTCGTCACCTCGTCGAACACCGTGGCGGGCCAGGCCGCGGCGGGCGCCGGCGTAAGTCCCCGCGCCATCGGCACCGTGCTGGGCATCGTCAAAAGCTACACCACCCGCGTGGGCGAAGGCCCCTTCCCCACCGAACTCAAAGACGCCACCGGCGAAAAGCTGGGCGAGCGCGGCCATGAATTCGGCACCGTGACAGGACGCAAGCGCCGTTGCGGCTGGTTCGACGCCGTGCTGGTGCGCCAGACCTGCGTCACCGGCGGCGTGGACGGCATCACCCTGACCAAGCTGGACGTGCTGGACGGCTTTGACGAGATCAAGATCTGCGTCGCCTATGAGCTGGACGGCCAGACCCTGGATTACCTGCCCGCCGACGCCAACCTGCAGGCGCGGCTCACCCCGGTCTATGAGACCCTGGAAGGCTGGAAAGACACCACCGCCGGGGCGCGCAGCTGGGCCCAGCTTCCCGCCAACGCCATCAAGTACGTCAAGCGGGTGGAAGAGCTGATCGGCGCGCCGGTGGCCTTGCTGTCCACCAGCCCCGACCGCGACGACACCATCATGGTGCAAGACCCGTTCGTCGACCGGTGAGGAGCGGCGCGCGCAGCGCGTGAGCAGGTCCAGTGGACCTGCAAGAGCGACGAACGCGCCGAGCACAAGCGAGGCGCCGATGGGCCTATCCAGTATGGACGCTGCTTAACTCAACTATTCGCGGCCGTTGAACACCAGGTAGCGAAACTTGCCGCCGGCCGCGACATTGAACAGATGCGGCATGCCGGCCGGAATCTGCATGAAATCTCCGGTCTTCACCGTCATGCTGGCGCCGCCGGTGATGCCGGGGCCGCGCACCTGTCCGGGACCAGATTCGCGCGGGCTGGTGACCGCGCCGCCATACACAAGCGTCGCCTCGCCCGACAGCACATGGATGTAATGGGTCCAGTGGCTGTGCACTTCGGCTTCGTTGCCCTTGTCGTTGCGCTCGGCATATTCGAGGAAATAGTTTTCATGATCGACCGGGAACGCGGTCTTGGCGCCCGGGCCCGGCTGGCTGGTCAAAGCCTCCACGTCCTTCGAAGGCATGTATTTGAAACCTTCCGGTGCGCGGCTGCGCATCGAAGTCTGCGCCATGGCGCCGGCCGAAAAGATCATCGCCGCGCCGAACGCCATCGTGATTGTCTTTTTCATTCCCATTTTCCTTTTGTTGAAATCAAAGATCGGCCAACCGGGTCCACACGCCCGTTGCGGCCGCAAGCGCCACGCCCAGCACCAAAACCGTATGGCCGTGAAAGCCCAGTTCGGTTGCGCCCGCCATCCACAGCACCAACGTGGCGACGGCCACTACCACACCACCGACCAGGCTGGCCTTGCCGGTTGTGACATGGCCGCGCGGCGCGCTCATTTCCGCACCTTGCTGGTGTCGTAGCCATTGAAGACGTGGCGAACCAGGCCGCATTCCAGGTCCGAGGTCCCGAAGAAGCAGTCCGCCACCGGATAGGTCAGGTTGAAATTGCGATCCATCATGATGGAGCGGTCGTGATGGGCGATGTGGTGGCGGCGGATGGAGTTCACCAGCGGAATGCGCCGCACAAGACTGTCATCCTTCACATGGCAGCAATAATGGAACAGCTCGTAGTTGAGATAGAGCGCGACATTGGTGATCAGCAGCAGCCAGCCGGCATTGGCAAAATCCAGCCGGTTGAGGAGGAAGGCCGGCGCCAGCGACATCGCCATGAAGGCCACCAGCGCATAGGGCGGGAAGAACACGATGCGGAAGTCGCGCGTGTTGTCGAAGCTGGGCTCCACATCGGTGAAGAATTCGTGATGGGCCAAAGTGTGGCGCTTGTAGATGCCCATCAGCCCCTTCACCGGCCGGTGCATCACATATTTGTGCAGCCACCATTCAAAGACGTTGGAGATGGCGAATGCCAGCGGGATCACCAGCCATTCAAACCAGGCGGGCGATGTGACCTGCCGGGCGCAAACCCAGATCGCCGCCGCGCCCAGCCCGAAGATCAGCGCCACATGCATCCAGCCGCGATAGGCCGGTGCGATCTTGCCGCGATACTCGGCGCGGAAGGCTTGCTGGCGGGCGGGCATCTGCGTCATCAGAAGGTCGCGATGGGATTCAGCACCGATCCGGTGCCACCCGGCACTGCAGCGGGCGAAGCGGTGACCAGGAAGTCCCAGCGCTTGCGCTTTTCGGCTTCGCGCCCAACCAGCTCCAGGTCCAGATTGTCGAAAATCGGCATGCCCATGGCGACGATGCACAGCGCATGGATGGGCTGGGACACGCCTGTCACGGTCGATGGGATCACATCCTGCGCCCCGTCGCCGCCCAGGATGGAAACGTCGCGGGCATGCAGCCAGCGGGCGCAGGACATGTGCAGCCCGGCAAGCCCCTCGCCCTGGATCGGCCAGGGCCCTTTCGCATCGCGCCGCGCCCAGCGGCCGGTGCGCACGATCATCACATCGCCGGGCCCAACCTTCACGCCGGCCTTCTTCTCCCAGGCATCCAGGTCTTCGGGATAGATGGGCGTGCCGGGCTCCAGATACTCCACGCCCTTGCGCCGCGCCATGTCCATCAGCACCCCGCGGGTGATGATGCCGTTCTTGAAATTGATGATGCTGTTCTTGGCGGCGCCGTCCTCGGTCACCTCGTCCTGCGAGTAACCGTTGTACATTTTCCGGTCATAGAGGAAGTGGCAGATCGTATCCATGTGGGTATGGGCATAGCCGTGATACGAAATGAAGAAGGTATCGCTGGTGCCGCCGATGCCGGCACTGCCGGGCACCTGGCCGCGGCCCACCCGCGTGGTCTTGCGCACGATGGGAGCAGGATTGTCCACTGCCTCCTTGGTCTCGGCATTGCGCGCCATGGAATAGGACGCGCCTTCGCGCGCCACGCGCAACGCCGACAGGCGCTTTTTCGGCGTGATCAGGTTGACCGCGCCCATCTGGTCGTCGGCGCCCCAGCGGTTCCAGTTGGACAGATCTTTCTGCAGCTTCGCGAAATCTTCCGGCGTGGAATCCGCACGCGCGGTTTGTGCATTGGCGCTGGTCGTGGCCAGCGCGGCGCCCGCCGCCAATTGCTGCACGGCGCTGCGGCGTGATGGTTTTTCGAACATGGAGCCCCTCCCATTGCCCGTGTCTCCGGGCGTTGGGGCAAGGCTAGCCGGAAAGAGGCGCCCTTCCTAGAAGGCGTGACCCAGCGGGCCGTGGCCCTGCCCCAGTCCCGGCGCGGCCTTGATCGCCGACTGGACATAGGCATGGGCCCGGGCAACCGCGTCCGGCATGTCGCAGCCCTGCGCCAGCCCGCAGGCGATGGCGGTGGCCAGGGTGCAGCCGGTTCCGTGGGTGTGGGGCGTGGGCTGGCGCGGCGCCTCCAGATTTGTGAAATCCCCGCCGAACCACAGCGTGTCCCGAACCACGTCACCACTTTTTTCATTGGAAGTGGGGGCATGCCCACCCTTGAACAGCACGGCGTTGCAGCCCAGCAGTTTGAACACCATCGCGGCGTTGCGCAGCCGGTGTTCGCTGACCGGCAGGATGCCGGTCAAGGCCTCGGCCTCAGGCAGGTTGGGCGTGATCAGCGCCGCCATCGGCAGCAGCGTTTTCTTCAGCACCGTGATGGCGTCGTCCTCCAGCAGGGACGAGCCGCCCTTGGCCACCATCACCGGGTCCACCACCAGGGGAATGGAGGGCGCATGTTCGGCCAATGTGTCGGCCACCATCCGGGTCATCGCGGCGCTGCCCAGCATGCCGGTCTTGATCGCATCGGCGCCGATATCGGAGAGACAGGCGATGATCTGGTCCCGCACCACATCCACCGGCACGATATGCGCACCGGTGACGCCCAGCGTGTTCTGCACGGTGACGGCGGTGATCGCGGTCTGGGCATAGACGCCGAAGGCCTGAGCGGTCTTGATGTCGGCCTGGATGCCGGCGCCACCGGACGAATCCGATCCGGCGATCACCAGCAGCCGCGCCATCGCCATCGGATGAGCCTAAGCCGCCACTTCTTCGATTGCCGAAGCGATCTGGCGCACAACGGCGCGCACGAGTTTTTCATCCTCGCCTTCGGCCATGACGCGGATCAGCGGCTCGGTGCCCGACTTGCGCACCAGGATGCGCCCGCCGGCGCCCAGCTTCGCATTGCCGGATTCGATGCTGGACTTGACCTTTTCGTCGTCCAGCGGCGAGCCCTTCTTGAAGCGCACATTTTCCAGCACCTGGGGCAGCGGCTCGTACAGATGCGCCGCCTCGCTGGCCGGCTTGTTTTCCTGCGCCAGCACAGCCAGCACCTGCAGCGCCGCCACCAGACCGTCGCCGGTGGTGGAAAAATCCGACAGGATGATATGGCCGGACTGTTCGCCGCCGACATTGAAGCCGCCCTTGGCCATTTCCTCCAGCACATAGCGGTCGCCCACCGCCGAGCGCGCCAGGGACAGGTTCAAGGTCTTGAGATAGCGGTCCAGCCCCGCATTTGACATCACCGTGCCGACCACGCCGCCGCCCTTGAGGCGTTCGGTCCTGGACCAGCTCTTGGCGATCAGGGCCAGGATCTGGTCGCCATCGATGATGCGGCCATGTTCGTCGGCCATCACCACCCGGTCGGCGTCGCCGTCCAGCGCGATGCCGAAATCGGCGCGCACTTCGCGTACCCGGGCGCACATGGCGGCCGGCGCGGTCGAACCGCATTCCTGGTTGATATTGGTGCCGTCGGGCGACACGCCCAGGGTGACGATATCGGCGCCCAGTTCCCACAACACTTCCGGCGCGACCTTGTGGGCGGCGCCATGGGCGCAGTCGATCACGATGCGAAGGCCGTCCAGCTTCAGATTGCGCGGGAAGGTGCGCTTGGCGAATTCGATATAGCGCGCCTGGCTGTCATCGATGCGCTTGGCGCGGCCGATGCGGGCCGACGAGGCCAGGCCCTGCTCCAGGCCGGCGGCCATCAGCGCCTCGATCTCTTCTTCCACCGCGTCGGACAGTTTCTGGCCGTCGGGTCCGAAGAACTTGATGCCGTTGTCTTCGTAGGGATTGTGCGAGGCGGTGATCATGACGCCCAGGTCGGCGCGCAAGCTGCGCGTCAGCATGGCCACGGCAGGGGTGGGCCGCGGGCCGAACTGGAACACATCCATGCCCACGGCGGTGAAGCCGGAGACCAGCGCGCTTTCAATCATGTAGCCCGACAGGCGGGTATCCTTGCCGATCACCACCCGATGGCGATGCTCACCGCGGTTGAAGATGCGGCCAGCCGCCATGCCCGCCTACATCGCCACTTCGGGCGTGAGCTTGGGGGTGGTGGTGCGGCATCGGATGCCGTCGGTGCCG